>JAMPXR010000215.1 GCA_023701085.1 Ramlibacter sp.
GCATAGCCTTGCAGCTGGTCGCGCGGCGCGAAGGGATGGACATGCGCGAATTCAGGCCAGGTGATGGGGATCATCTCGCTGGTCGCATTGAGCTTCATGGTGCAGCTGCCCAGCGGGATCATGCTGCGGTCCAGCGCCAGGTCCTTGTCGGCCAGCGCGCGCAGGTAGCGCAGCATGCCGGTTTCGGAGTGGTGCGTGTTGAACACCGGATGGGTGAGGAAATCGCTGCTGCGGCGCAGCTCGGAGGGAATCAGCGGCTCGATGCCTTTCTCGTGCTTCGCCAGCTCGGGCCTGGCCTGGCCGGGCCGCGCGAAGAAGGACCACAGCCGTTCGATGTCCTCGCGCGTGGTCGTCTCGTCCAGCGAGATGCCCAGGTGCCGGGGCAGGGTGTTGCGCAGGTTGGCCCGCGCCGAATGGGCGCGGCTGGCGATCAGGTCGGTGGCGTCGCCGGTCTGCACGGTGATGGTGTCGAATGCGCTGTCGGCCGTCAGCGTGTAGCCCATCTCGCGCAGGCCCTTGGCCAGCACGGCCGTGTAGGCGGCGACGCGCCGGGCGATGCGCTTGAGCCCCTGCGGCCCGTGGTAGACCGCGTACATGCTGGCGATCACGGCCGGCAGCACCTGCGCGGTGCAGATGTTGGAGGTCGCCTTCTCGCGGCGGATGTGCTGCTCGCGCGTCTGCAGCGCCAGCCGGTAGGCGGGGTTGCCGTGCGTGTCGACGCTCACGCCCACCAGCCGGCCCGGCATGGACCGCTTGAACTCGTCCCGGCACGCGAGATAGGCCGCGTGGGGGCCGCCCGCGCCCATGGGCATGCCCAAGCGCTGCGTGGTGCCCAGCACGATGTCCGCGTCCCACTCGCCGGGCGGCGCGAGCAGGGTGAGGGCCAGCAGATCGGCGGCGACGCAGAACGCGGCGTTCTTCGCGTGCGCCTGCGCGACCAGCGGCCGCGGGTCGTGGATGGCGCCGCCGGTGGCGGGATACTGCGCCAGCACGGCGAAATAGTCGTGCTGCGCCATCAGCTCGGGTGTGGAACCCACACGCACCTCGATGCCCAGCGGCTTGGCGCGCGTCTGGATCACCTCGATGGTTTGCGGATGGCAGTCGCCCGAGACGATGAACAGGTTGCTTTTGCTCTTGACGCTGCGCTTGGCCAGCGTCATCGCTTCGGCCGCGGCGGTGGCCTCGTCCAGCATCGAGGCGTTGGCGATGGCCATGCCCGTGAGGTCCGTGATCATGGTCTGGAAATTCACCAGGGCCTCCATGCGGCCCTGGCTGATTTCGGCCTGGTAGGGCGTGTACGCGGTGTACCAGGCCGGGTTCTCCAGCACGTTGCGCAGGATCACCCCGGGCGTGTGCGTGCCGTGGTAGCCCTGGCCGATGAAACTCCTGAACACCTGGTTGCGCTGCGCGATCGCCCTGAGCTCGGCCAGCGCCGCCGCCTCGGTCGCCGGTTCGGGCAGCTTCATCGGACTGCCGCGCACGATGGCCCGCGGTACGATGCTGTCGATGAGGGCGCGCCGCGAAGCTTCGCCGATGACCGAGAGCATGTGCCGCTCATCGTCCGCGCCGACGCCTATGTGACGGGCGATGAATTCGGATTGGTTCTCGAGCTCGCGCAGCGGGCGGGCGGATTGCATCAACATGGGGGCTCCGGTGTCAGTCGTGGCGAACCGTCTCGGTCCGTGGGTCTCATGGGGGACCGGGTCGGGCGGCGCTCGCGGCGGCCCGGTCGGGGATTGGAGCGGCCGCGGGCCGGGGCCCGCGCCTGCGGGCTCAGGTGGCGTTCTTCAGCAGCTGCGCGTAGGCCGGTTCGTCCATCAGCACGTCGAACTCGGCCATGTCCTTGATGAGGATCTTGAAGAACCAGCCGTTGCCCATCGGGTCGCGGTTGGCCAGCGACGGGTCGGCGCGCAGTTCCTCGTTGACTTCGGTCACTTCGCCGGCGACCGGCATGTAGATGTCGGCCGCCGCCTTCACCGATTCGACCACGCCGGCCACTTCGCCCTTGCTGTAGGCGCGGCCGATCTCGGGCAGGTCGACGAACACCACGTCGCCCAGCGCGTCCTGTGCGTGCAGCGTGATGCCCACGACGGCGGCCTCGTGGTCCTCGAGCTGAATCCACTCGTGCTCTTCGGTGTACTTGACGGTCATGCGGTTCTCCTTGAAATGGGGTTGGCGGGAAGCGGGCCCTAGCCGCGGTAATAGCGGTTCGGCACGAAGGGCATGGGGGCCACCTCCATGGGCACCGGCTTTCCGCGCACGATGGCGTTCAGGCGCGTCCCGGGCGAGGCCAGCGCCGCGGCCACGTAGGCCATCGCGATGGGCTTGTCGATCGTGGGCGCGAGCAGCCCGCTGGTCACTTCGCCGACGTGGCGTCCCTGCGCATCCTGCAGCTGCGTGTGTTCGCGCACCGGGACGCGCTCGAGCGCCAACAGCCCCACGCGCTTGCGCTCCACGGACACGCTGCCCTGCAGCTGCCCCAGCACCCGGTCCGCGCCGGGAAACCCGCCCGCGCGCGCACCGCCCGCGCGGCGCACCTTCTGTATCGCCCAGGTGAGCGCGGCTTCGACCGGCGTGGTGGTGGTGTCGATGTCGCTGCCGTAGAGGCAAAGGCCCGCTTCCAGCCGCAGCGAGTTGCGCGCACCCAGGCCGATGGGCTTGACCTCGGGCTGGGCGAGCAGGGCACGCGCCAGCGCGTCGGCCTGCGCCTCGGGCACCGAAATCTCGAACCCGTCTTCGCCGGTGTAGCCGCTGCGCGTGACGAACAGGTCGGCGCCGCGCCAGTCGAAACGGCCGCCGGTCATGAAGACGAGCTGCTCCACGCCCGGCAGCAGCCGCGCCAGCGCATCGACCGCCTTCGGTCCCTGCAGCGCGAGCAGCGCGCGTTCGGGCAGGGTCACCACCTCGCAGCGCGCGCCGACGCGCTCGCGAATGTGGGCGATGTCGCCGGCCTTGCACGCGCCGTTGACGATCACGAACAGGTCGTCGCCGCGATTGACGAACATGAGGTCGTCGATGATGGTGCCCTCGGGCGTCAGCAGCAGCCCGTACCGCTGCTTGTTCACCGGCAGGTCCACCACATCGACCGGCACCAGCGTTTCGAAAGCGGCGGCCGCGCCCGCGCCGGCCAGGCGCAGCTGCCCCATGTGCGAAACGTCGAACAGGCCCGCCGAATCGCGCGTGTGGCGGTGCTCGGCCATGAGCCCGTCGGGGTACTGGACCGGCATCGAATAGCCGGCGAAAGGAACCATGCGCGCACCGAGTTCGAGGTGCAGGCCGTGGAGCGGGGTGTGAAGCAGGGCTTGTTCTTGACTGGCGGACACGCGGCTCTCCGAAGCTCAAGGGGCACAGGGCCGTTCGGCCCGCATCATGGTATACACCATGGACGCCCCTGCTGTCCGCTTTACCTGAGAGATTCACCCCGTTACGGGGTTTGCTCCTTCGGTGGGCCCGGATTTGGGATCAGAGACCCGTTCGCCGGCCTGCGCAGCCGGCCGGTTTGGACTCTGACCCCGACTTTGGGGCCTCTCTCCAGCAAGGCACGCCCCGCAAGCGGGGCGTTTCGTCAGTCCTTGTTGCCTGAGCGTTCGGCTTTGTCCTGCGCCTTCGGCGGCTCCGCGAGGGAACTCTCTCCTGACCGCACGATTGTACCTGCGCCGCGCCGTTCGCGCCCGGGGGTCATCTGGCGAACGCCAGGTCGCGCAAGGCCAGCGACAGCGCCGGCACGTAGGTGATGACCATCAGGCAGGCGAAGATCACCAGCACGAAGGGCAGCAGCTGCCGGATGATGCGGTCGAGCGAGATGCGTGCCACGGTGCAGGCCGCGAACAGGTTGACGCCGAAGGGCGGCGTGATCATGCCCAGCGCGAGATTGACGACCATGATGAGCCCGAAATGGACCGGATCGACGCCGAAGTGCTGTGCCACCGGCGCGAGGATGGGCGCGAGCACGATGATCGCCGCGCTGGTCTCGATGAACATGCCGATCAGGAACAGCGCGGCATTGACGCCCAGCAGGAAATAGGCGGGGCTGCGCAGCACCTCTTCGAGCCAGCGCCCGATGGCTTCCGGCACGCCGGCGCGCGTGATCAGGAAGGCGAACAGGCCGGCGTTGGCGATGATGAACATGATCACCGCCGAGGAGATCACCGACTTGCGCAGGATGACATACAGGTTGAAGAGCGTGATCTCGCGGTAGATCAACATGCCCACGACCAGCGCGTACAGCACGGCCACCGCCGACGCCTCGGTGGGCGTGAAGATGCCGCCGTAGATGCCGCCCAGGATGATCACCGGCATCAGCAGCGCCCAGCCGGCCTGCAGCGTCGCCTTGCCGACCGGCAGCCGGCCGTCGCCGTCGTTCTTGCCCAGGCCTTTCCACTTGCACCAGGCCCAGACGAACAGCATCAGGGCGCCGCCGATCAGGGCGCCCGGGCCGAAGCCGGCGATGAACAGCTCGCCAATCGACACCTCGGCGCTCACGCCGTACAGGATCATCGGGATGGACGGCGGGATGACGACGCCGAGTTCGGCGCTGGTCGCCTGCAGCGCGGCGGCGTAGGTCACCGGATAGCCGTGCTTGATGAGCGCCGGGATCAGGATCGCGCCGATCGCGAAAGTGGTCGCCACCGACGAGCCCGAGACCGCGGCGAAGATCATGCAGGTCAGCACGCAGGTCATGGGCAGGCCGCCCTGGACGCCGCCCACCAGGCTCTTGGCGAATTCGACCAGGCGCTTGGAGATGCCGCCGGTTTCCATCAGGTTGCCGGCCAGGATGAAGAAGGGAATGGCCGCGAGCGGAAACTTGTTGATCGCGTTGAACATTTCCTTGACGGATATGAGCATGTGGGCGTTGGAGGCCTGGATGCCCAGGATCGACGCGAGCCCGATGGACACGGCTACGGAGATGGTGAGTGCGAAGCACAGCACCATCGTGCTGACCATGATCGCGGTCATGCGCGGTCTCCGGTGGCGGTGGTCATTGCGCCGTCTCCAGTTCCATGCGCACCGGGTTGAGCAGGTTGCCGACGATGCCGATCACGCAGAACACGCCGCCTACCGGCATCGCGAGGTAGGCCCAGAACATGGAGACGCTTTCCAGTCCCGCCATGGTCTGCACGCTGCCGCGCTGCGCGTAGTCCCACCCGTACCAGATGATGATGGAGATCAGCGCGAGCGCCGCCAGCGCCACCACCCAGTCGAGGAAGCGCCGCAA
>JAMPXR010000216.1 GCA_023701085.1 Ramlibacter sp.
ACGCCGGTGGCGGCCACGCCCACCGCCGCGCCCGCCACGGTCACGACGGCGCAGCCGCCAAGCATCGAAGTGGCGAGCAGGGCCATGGCAAGGAAGAGCGTGCGGGAGCGGCGGGATGCGGTACTGCGTGACATCGGCGGTCCTTGATGAGCCCGCCGATTCTACGGATCAGGTGTAAGCGGGGCGTATCCGTGCGAGCGACGCGCAGTTCGGGAACGACAGGTGCGTCCGCCTGGGCGGGCAAGCTGCGTCAGCGAACTCACGCTCGTACATCGAGGATGAACGGCAGCTGCGCCTTCCTCTGCAGGTCGTACTGGGACCGGCTCGTGTAATTGACATGCTTTCCGTAAATGTGGAGTGACACGGTGACGACATCCGTTTCATTCGAAACACTGTGGATGACCCCTTTCGGCATGGCCACGACGTCGCCGGCCTGGAACACCTTTTCCCCGACCTTCCTGAGCTCGGCATGACCGGGGCGCGAGCGGTCATCGGTGCGCTCGAAGAAGTGGTTCTTTTCGGCGCCATCCACGCCGGCCACCACCGCCCAGGTCCCGTGGTCATGCGGCGGGGCGCCGCGATGGGGATACCAGCTCACGGCCAGGATCGCCAGCGTATGGTCAGGCTCCTCGTGCAGCAGATACACGCCGATCCCTGGATCTGCCTGGACCCCGTACATGCGATCCTGCAGCCAGCTGGCCTTCGAGCGGGCCGCGCGCCGGGCGAGCGGCCGCACCGCGCTGATGATCTCGCGCTCGTCCGTGGCGTGCGCGCACGCGTTCTTCAGGTCGGTGACGAGCTGCGGGATGGAATAAGTATCCGTGTTCATGGCTCGCGCCTCTTTTCTCAGACGGTAAATCGTTTGCCGACGGCCAATGGAGCGACCCTGTCCGGGAAAGCCTGCCCCAGCGCACAGATCGCGCGCCAGCCCGTGCAATGCCCGGGCGCCAGCAGTTTCAGCTCGAACCGGCGCAGATCGGCGACGGTGTCCGGAATGATCTTTTCCGTCGAACCGGCGAGATGAAGCCCGCCCATGGCGCCGTGGAGCGGAAGGTCCGCAAACACGGCCCGCGCGTGCCGCAGGACGTTGACGATGCCGGCGTGCGAGCACGCCGAAAAAACGAACTGCCCCTTGTCCTTCACGTTCACGGATACGAACCGCTCATCCATCACCAGCGGGTCGGGCTCCCAGTCCGCATCGTCGGCGGACCTTCGCATGTGACCGGGCAAACCGGTTTCATACGGTGTCTCACGGGGAATTTCGCCGCTGACGTAGAAGGCGCCATTGCCCGCCAGGTGCGGCTCGCGCGAGTTCACGACCGTCGCGCCGGCGCCTGCCAGTTCATCGGGCGACGGCACGCTTTCCATCGGGAAAACGAGGCCGCTTGGCAATTTCATGCCGCGCTGCGCGAACATGCCCGGATGCACGTGGCAGCCGACCTTTCCTGCGCCCCGCGCGGCTGCGATCTGTTCGATGGACGACGTGAGCCCGCCGGCGTGGTCCCAGTGTCCGTGCGACAGAACGACATCAGCGATCGACTCGAATTCGACTCCGAGAATCCGGCTGTTGCGAAGGAAGGTGCCGCGCTCCGGGCCGGCATCGAACAGCAAGGTCTGTACATCGCTGCCCCTGCGCGCCTGCAGGAGGAGCGACAAACCATGATGCGCGCAGCAGATGTTGGGCCCGGCAAGCAGCTGAATGCGGTTGCGTTCGCGCAGTCCCTGCCATTCGGGCACCACCCCCGCAGGATTGGTCGACAGGCCGTCGGTGACGTTGTCCACGATCACCAGCACGTCCAGGCTTTCGACGGCAACGAAATCGTCCATGCTCGCACCCCGCCGTTTTGGAGGTGATTACGGTAGCAGTGTGGGCCGTTCCACTCAAGTCATTAGTGATGGTCGACGCGGCAGGTATGCAACAGGACCGAAAGTGGATGAGTTCACAAGGCCCGAACGCAGGGCGAGCGACCGGAACATCCCAGGCCGGCCGCCGGCCTCAGTGGATCCGCATCCCCGGCTGGGCGCCCGGCCAGGGGTTGAGGATGAAGATCCCCGGCTGGGATTTCTCGTCGGCGTGGCTGGCGGCCAGCACCATGCCTTCGCTCACGCCGAACTTCATCTTGCGCGGCGCCAGGTTGGCGACCACCACCGTCAGCTTGCCGATCAGCTCGGACGGCTGGTAGGCCGATGCGATGCCGGCGAACAGGTTGCGCGTGCGGCCCTCTCCCAGGTCCACGTTCAGCCGCAGCAGCTTGCGCGATCCTTCCACCGGGGCGCAGTCGACGATGCGTGCGATGCGCAGGTCGAGCTTCGCGAAATCGTCGATCGTGATGGTGGGGGCGATCGCTTCGCCGCCCGGCAATGGGTCGACGGACGCGGCGGCAGCCGGGGGCGCCGGCGCTTCCTGTGGCGGCTCGAACAGCGCGTCGATCTGCTTGCCGTCCACCCGCTGCATCAGGTGCCTGTATTCGCCGACCTGGTGGCCCTCGCCCAGCGGCACGGCCGCGTTGTCCCAGTCGAGCGGCGGGCTCTTGAGAAAAGCCTCGGCGTGCATGGCGAGCTCGGGCAGCACCGGCTTCAGGCAGGCGGTGAGCACCTTGAACATCTCGATGCACACGGAGCAGACTTCGGCCGCTTCGACCCTGCCGCCTTCCTTGGCGAGCCTCCAGGGCGCCGCGTTGTCGAAGTAGCTGTTGACCGTGTCGGCAGCCGCCATGATTTCGCGCAGGGCCTTGCCGTACTCGCGCGCCTCGTACAGGTCCTTCACGCTGTCCACCAGCCGCGCCGGCGCGAACTGTTCCAGGTGGCTGCTCACCAGCTTCCCGCCTTCCAGGAACTTGACGGCGCGGCTGGCGATGTTGACGTACTTGCCGATCAGGTCGGCGTTCACGCGCGCCACGAAGTCGTCCGGGTTGAAGTCGACGTCCTCCACCTTGCCGTTGAGCTTGGCGGCGATGTAGTAGCGCAGCCACTCGGGGTTCATGCCCAGCGACAGGTACTTGAGCGGGTCGATGCCGGTGCCCCGGCTCTTGCTCATCTTCTCGCCGCTGACGGTGATGAAGCCGTGCACGTTGATCTGGTTGGGCGTCTTGCGGCCGGAGAAGCGCAGCATCGCCGGCCAGAACAGCGTGTGGAAGTACACGATGTCCTTGCCGATGAAGTGCACCTGCTCCACCGCCGGGTCGGCCATGAAGTCGTCGAAGCCGGCGTCGGTGCGCGAGGCAGGGTCCCAGTGGTTGCGCGCCTGCCCGCGGTCGAAATGGTTCTTCAGGCTCGCCAGGTAGCCGATGGGTGCGTCCAGCCAGACGTAGAAGTACTTGCCCGGCGCATCGGGAATCTCGATGCCGAAATAGGGCGCGTCGCGGCTGATGTCCCAGTCGGCCATGCCGGCCTCGAACCATTCGCCGGCCTTGCGCGCCATCTCGGGTTGCAGCCTGGGCCTGCCGCTGCCGTCCGCGTCCTTGTCCTGCGTCCACGTTTTCAGGAAGTCCACGACCTGCGGATCGGACAGCCTGAAGAAGAAATGCTCCGAGCTGCGCAGCTCCGGGCGCGCGCCCGTGAGCGTGGAATAGGGCTCGATCAGGTCGGTGGGCGAATAGACGCTGCTGCAGACCTCGCAGGCGTCGCCGTACTGGTCCTTGGCGTGGCAGCTCGGGCATTCGCCCTTGATGTAGCGGTCCGGCAGGAACATGCCCTTGACCGGGTCGTAGAACTGCTCGATGGTGCGCGAGGCGACCAGGCCGCGCGCCTTCAGGTGCCGGAAGATGTCCTGCGCCAGTTCGGTGTTCTCGGCGCTGTGGGTCGAGTGCCAGTTGTCGAACTGGATGTGGAAGCCGTCCAGGTACTGCCGGCGCCCGGCCGCGATTTCCGCCACGAAGTCCGGCGGGGTCTGGCCGGCCTTTTCTGCGGCGATCATGATGGGCGCGCCGTGCGCGTCGTCCGCCCCGACGAAATGCACCATGTGCCCCTGCATGCGCTGGAACCGCACCCAGATGTCGGCCTGAATGTATTCCATGATGTGGCCGATGTGGAACTTGCCGTTGGCGTACGGCAGGGCGGTGGTGACGAAGAGCTTGCGCTGTGCGGGCATGGGACTTTCCAGGGGGAACCCATCATTTTAGCTGTGCCGCACCCGAAGCGCTGCCGGCGCACGACACCCTAAAACCTCATCGGTTGTCAGGGCAGCCCGGGGCCCCGAGTCGTTACACTCATGACGAACAGGAACTCCATCCCATGGCCACCCAAGACCAATTGCTCCAGGCCCTCGCGGCCGTCATCGATCCCAACACCGGCAAGGACTTCGTCAGCACCAAGGCCGTCAAGAACGTCCAGATGCACGACGGCGAGGTTTCATTCGACGTCGAGCTCGGCTACCCCGCCAAGAGCCAGATTCCGGCACTGCGCCGGGCGCTGATCGCGGCCGCCAAGGGCGTGCCCGGCGTCAACAACGTCTCCGCCAACATCAGCACCCGCATCACCGCCCACGCGGTGCAGCGCGGCGTGGCGCTGCTGCCCAAGGTCAAGAACATCCTGGCCGTCGCTTCCGGCAAGGGCGGGGTCGGCAAGAGCACGACGGCGGTGAATCTGGCGCTGGCCCTGGCGGCCGAAGGCGCCTCCGTGGGCCTGCTCGATGCCGATATCTACGGCCCCAGCCAGCCCATGATGATGGGCATCAACGGCCGCCCCGAATCCGCCGACGGCAAGACCATGGAGCCGCTGGAGAACTACGGCGTGCAGGTCATGTCGATCGGCTTCCTGGTGGCCCAGGACGAAGCGATGGTGTGGCGCGGGCCGATGGCCACGCAGGCGCTGGACCAGCTGCTGCGCCAGACCAACTGGTCCGACCTGGACTACCTCGTGGTCGACCTGCCGCCGGGCACGGGCGACATCCAGCTGACCCTGTCGCAACGGGTCCCGATGACCGGCGCCGTGATCGTCACGACGCCGCAGGACATCGCGCTGCTGGACGCGCGCAAGGGCATCAAGATGTTCGAGAAGGTGGGCGTGCCCATCCTCGGCCTGGTGGAGAACATGGCGGTGCACATCTGCAGCAAGTGCGGCCATGCCGAGCACATCTTCGGCGAAGGCGGCGGCAAGCGCATGGCGGCCGAGTACGGCATCGACTACCTGGGCGGGCTGCCGCTGGACATCCGGATCCGCGAACAGGCCGACGGCGGCAAGCCCACCGTGGTGGCCGACCCGGATGGCGAACT
>JAMPXR010000217.1 GCA_023701085.1 Ramlibacter sp.
CGGCAAGCAGCGCTACCGTCTGGCATTGGAATTGCATGTCATCGACAACGGGCCCGGCGTGCCGGACTCGATCAAGGACCGCATCTTCTTCCCGCTGGTCTCGGGCAGGGAGGGCGGCTCCGGGCTGGGGCTGACGCTGGCGCAAACCTTCGTGCAGCAGCATCATGGCCTGATCGAGTGCGACAGCGTGCCCGGGCGGACGGATTTCAAGATACTGATCCCGCTGCCCTGACAGCCATCTAGCGTTGAGGTGCCAATGAAGCCGATCTGGATCGTTGACGATGACCAATCCATCCGCTTCGTGCTGGAAAAGGCGCTGCTGCGCGAGGACCTGCCCACCCGCAGCTTCACCAGCCCGCGGGACGTGCTGCGGGCGCTGGATGCGAGCGACGACGACGGGCCGCAGGTCCTGGTCAGCGACATCCGCATGCCGGGCGGATCGGGCTTGGACCTGCTGACCCAGGTCAAGGAGAAACTTCCTGGCCTGCCCGTCATCATCATGACGGCGTTTTCGGACCTGGACAGCGCCGTGTCGGCTTTCCAGGGCGGCGCCTTCGAATACCTGCCCAAGCCCTTCGACCTGCCCAAGGCCGTCGAGTTGATCCGCCGCGCGGTCGAGGAAAGCCAGCGCGAGGAAGTGGCCGAGGAAGGGATGGCCCGCGCGCCCGAAATGCTGGGCCAGGCGCCGGCGATGCAGGACGTGTTCCGCGCGATCGGCCGGCTGTCGCAGAGCAACGTGACGGTGCTGATCACGGGCGAATCGGGCACGGGCAAGGAACTGGTCGCGCGCGCGCTGCACAAGCACTCCCCGCGCGCCAGCGGCCCCTTCGTCGCCATCAACACCGCGGCGATTCCGAAGGACCTGCTGGAGAGTGAGCTGTTCGGCCACGAGCGCGGCGCCTTCACCGGCGCGCAGGCGATGCGGCGCGGGCGCTTCGAGCAGGCCGAGGGCGGCACCCTGTTCCTGGACGAGATCGGCGACATGCCGTTCGACTTGCAGACGCGCCTGCTGCGCGTGCTGTCGGACGGCCATTTCTACCGCGTGGGCGGCCACAGCGCGGTGAAGGCGAACGTGCGCGTGATCGCGGCGACGCACCAGGACCTGGAGCAGCGCGCGAAGGAAGGCGTGTTCCGCGAGGACCTGTTCCACCGGCTGAACGTCATCCGGCTGCGGCTGCCCGCGCTGCGCGAGCGCCTGGACGACATTCCCATGCTGACGCGCCACTTCCTGCAGCAAAGCGCCAGCCAATTGGGCGTCGAGCCCAAGCGCATCTCCGATGCGGCGCTGGCGCGGCTCGGCGCGTTCGCGTTTCCCGGCAACGTGCGCCAGCTCGAGAACATCTGCCACTGGCTCACCGTCATGGCGCCGGCCCAGCTGATCGAGCCCAAGGACCTGCCGCCGGAAGTGGCTGCGGGTCCGGGCGAAACCACCGCCATCGCGGCGGCGGCGCCGGCTTCCGCGCCAACCCGGCTTGGGCGGGAAGACGCGCCCCCGAACGGGCCGGCGGCGCTGCGCGCCGGGGATCCCGAAGGTCTGCCGCAGCCGCAGCCCCGGCCGGGTCAGCCGACCTGGGAATCCGGGCTGGAAGCGGAGGCGCTGGCATTGCTGGCGAGCGGCCGGCACGACGTCTGGGAAGAGCTGTCCAAGCGCTTCGAGTCGCGCCTGATTCTCACGGCGCTGGCCAATACGCGCGGCCGCCGGATCGAGGCCGCGCAGAAACTGGGCATCGGCCGCAACACGATCACCCGCAAGATCCAGGAACTGGGGCTGGAAGGCCAGGGCGCGCCGCGCGAGGCCTAGGGGCCGCCCAGACCCCTAGGCCCCATCCGTCGTAGGGCCGCTGGCTGCGTTCTCTAAAGATGCATGCATAATGCATGTTATGTCTCTTTAAAGGAATCCGCATGTCGCAACCCCACCTGCATCTGTCGGCCGACGCCATCTATCCCTTCGACGCGCGCGGCGTCGCCAAGCGCTTTCGTCACGCGGCGATCTTCGGCGCCCTGGACGCCCTGCAGCCTGGCGAGACCATGCGCTTCGTCAATGACCACGACCCGCTGCCGCTGCTGCAACAGCTGCAGGCGCGCTATGGCGAGCGGGTGGACATCCAGTACCGCCAGCGCGAGGCCGAAGGCGTCATGATCGACTTCATCGTGCGCTGAAGTCCCCGCATGGACTTCTCGCCTGAGGGCTTTCCCGAGTTTTTTGACCGCGCGCCGGTCATCCGCGTGCGCGACCCGCTGTCCGACTTCCTGGGCGCCGCCCGGGACGGCGTGCTGGAGTACCGCTACGCCGACGCGGTCAAGCTGGCGGGGCATTCCTGTCCCACGGTGGCGTCGGCCTTCCTGATGACGCGGACCGCGCTCGCGGCGCTCTACGGGAAGGAGCTGCCGCAGCGCGGCGGCGTGCGCGTCGAAGTGCGCGATCCCGCCCAGGAGGGCGTGACCGGTGTCATTGCCAACGTGGTCGCGCTGGTGACGGGGGTGACCGTCGACACCGGATTCAAGGGCCTGGCCGGCCGGTTCGACCGCCGCGGCCTGCTGGCCTACGACGTCGACGTGCCCGGCGAGCTGCGATTCACGAGGCTCGATACCGGCGCGGCGGTCACGGTGTCGGCCCAGCTGCAATGGGTGGCAGGCGATCCGCGCATCGGCGAGCTGTTGCGGCCCTGCCTGGCCGGCAGCGCCGGCGCGGATGAGCAGGCGCTGTTCCGTTCACTCTGGCAGGACCGCGTGCGCCGGCTCCTGTGCGATCACGCGGACGATCCGCAAGTGCTGGTGCTCGCTGCCGGGTAGGACGCGCCGGGCGACGGCCGACGCTCTTCTAGAGTTCGACGGTCACCGGCGCATGGTCGCTGGGCTGCTTCCATTTGCGCGGCGCGCGGTCGATCGTGCAGGCCTTGACCTGTGCCTTGAGCGCTTCGCTCACCAGGATGTGGTCGATGCGCAGCCCCCGGTTCTTTTGGTAGCCCAGCATCCGGTAGTCCCACCAGCTGAAGCTTTTTTCCGGCTGCTCGAACAGGCGGAAGCTGTCGCACAGCCCCAGCGTGATCAGCTTGCGGAAGTGATCGCGCTCCTCGGTGGTGTGGTGGATGGTTTCGCGCAGGCCCTCGGGGTCCCAGGAGTCACGGTCCTCGGGCGCGATGTTGAAGTCGCCCACCAGCGCCAGCCGCGGATGCCGCTCCAGTTCCGCGCGCAGGTAGTCGCGCAGCCCGCGCAGCCAGCTCATCTTGTATTCGAACTTCTCGGTGCCCGGTGCCTGCCCGTTGACGAAATAGCCGTTGACCAGCCGCAGTTCGCCACCGGGCCCGTCCAGCGTCGCCGCGATCACGCGCGAGTGCTGGTCCGCGAAGCCGGTGATGTTCTTCACGACGTCGTGCAAGGCTTGGCGGCTCATGATCGCGACGCCGTTGTAGGTCTTCTGGCCGAAGACCGCGCAGTGTCCGTAGCCGGCCGCTTGCAGCACCTCCAGCGGGAACTTGTCGTCGGTCAGCTTGAGCTCCTGCAGGCACAGCACGTCGACCGGGTTGGCCGCGGTCCAGTCCAGCACGTGCTGCAGCCGCGCCGTGAGTGAATTGACGTTCCAGGTGGTGATCTTCATCGTCCGCTCAGCGCCCCTGCGGCGCGGGATCTGGCCGCTTCATGTGAGGCATCGCCTGTGCTCCTGACATTCAAGCTCCTGGTGGCCCCTTGTGGTAGGTGACGAAACTGTAGTGCAGGCCGTTGGCCGAGCGGTGCCGCTGGCGCGCCGTTTCCCGCCATTCAGGCCCGAAACGCGGCGCGTGGGCGTCACCGTCGAAGTCCGCATCGATTTCAGTCACTTCGGCGGTGTGCGCCAGGGGCAGTGCCTGCGCGTAGACGTCGGCCCCGCCGATGACCCAGGCCCGCGCTTCGCCGGCGCACAGGGCCAGCGCCTGCGGCAGCGACGCGGCGCGGGTCGCGCCGGGGGCGTCCCAGTGCGCCTGGCGCGTCACCACGATGTTGGCGCGGCCCGGCAGCGGCCGGAAGCGTTCGGGCAGCGAATCCCAGGTCTTGCGCCCCATGATGACGGGACAACCCAGGGTGACCCGCTTGAAATGGGCCATGTCTTCCGGCAACTGCCAGGGCAGGGTGCCGGCTTGGCCGATCACCCCGTTGCGCGCGCGCGCGAAGATCAAACCGAGTTCCATCGCAGCAGCGCCGCCCTCAGACCGCCACCGGCGCCTTGATGGCGGGGTGGCATTGATAGTCCAGCACCTCGAAGTCCTCGTACTCGTAATCGAAAATGGACGCGGGCCTGCGCTTGATTGCCAGCACGGGATAGGGGTAGGGCTGGCGGCTCAGTTGGAGCTCCACCTGCTCCTGGTGATTGCTGTAGATGTGGCAGTCCCCGCCGGTCCAGATGAAGTCGCCCACGCCCAGGTCGCACTGCTGCGCCATCATGTGAGTGAGCAGGGCATAGCTCGCGATATTGAACGGAACGCCCAGGAAGATGTCGGCGCTGCGCTGGTAGAGCTGGCAGGACAGCTTCCCGTCCGCGACGTAGAACTGGAAGAAGGCATGGCAGGGCGCCAGCGCCATCTTCGGGATATCCGCCACGTTCCATGCGCTGACGATGATGCGGCGCGAATCGGGATTGGCCTTGATCGTCCTGACGGCCTCGGCGATCTGGTCGACGTGGCCGCCGCCGGGCGTGGGCCAACTGCGCCACTGGACGCCGTAGACCGGGCCCAGCTCGCCGTCGGGCCCGGCCCACTCGTCCCAGATCGTGACGCCGCGTTCCCTGAGCCAGTTGTTATTGCCCGAACCCTGGAGAAACCAGAGCAGCTCGCAAATGATCGACTTGAGGTGCACCTTCTTGGTCGTGACCAGCGGAAAACCTTCCGCCAGGTCGAAGCGCATCTGGTAGCCGAAGACGCTGCGGGTGCCGGTGCCGGTGCGGTCCATCTTGCGCGCGCCCTGCGTGTGGACGTGACGCATGAAGTCTTCGTATTGGGAGCGCACGGGGCGCGAAGCGGCTGTCATGGATCGGATTATCGTCAGGGAGGAAGGACGCGGTCAGGCGCGCAGCACCCGTCCCGGGTTCATCACGTTCCGCGGGTCCAGCGCCTGCTTGATGGAACGCATCAGGCCCAGCGCGACCGGCGACTTGTGGTGTTCGAGCTTGTCCACCTTGAGGCTGCCCACGCCGTGCTCGGCCGAGATCGATCCGCCGAAGCGCCGCA
>JAMPXR010000218.1 GCA_023701085.1 Ramlibacter sp.
ATGAATTAATTCAAGAACTGACTTATCACTTCCCACCGCGCGAAGTTTAACTGATACAGGCTTATTCGAGGCTGTCGCTGCGAATTCAACATGTCACCAGCGTGCCCAACATCAAGGATGATTTTTCGCTGGCCCGGCGCATGCCGATCAAGTCCGGCGACCAGCAGGGCGGCGTCGAGAAGCACGACATCGGCACCGGCACGGGCGCGCAGCGCGGCAAGGACTTCGTCGAGTCGCCCGCGCTGCTGGGCAAGGGCAACCTGGGCAACCGCCACGTCGAGTGCACCGACTGCCACAACCCGCACCGCGTGACGAGGAACCGCCTGTTCAACGCCAGCGCCGCGGCGCCCGATGCGGCCGGGACGCACAACCATGCCGCCGGCCATACCAACATCGCCTCGGGCGTGCTCAGGGGCAGCTACGGGGTGCAGCCGCTGTACGGGGGCGCCGCCTTCGGCACGCTGCCCACCGCATACGACGTCAAGCGCGGCGACGGCGGCGTGGGTGCCAGCAGCGCCGTGGGCAGCAGCTGGGTGACACGCGAATACCAGGTCTGCCTGAAGTGCCATTCGGACTACGCCTACGACGACAACTCGCGGCCCAGCCTCGGCGACAGTGGCGGGGGCACCCCGTCCGGCACCAACGGCATGACCCGCTACACCAACCAGGCGATGGAGTTCCAGGCGCCGGCGGGGCACAAGGGCCTGCCGGCCAGCACCAGCGATTCCGGTGCGTACAAGGGGCCGATCCGCAGCGGCTGCGCCTTGCCGACCACGCCGTGCGGCGGCAGCTGCGTCTGCTACAACGTCGACTTCCAGCTGCGCAACAACCGGTCCTGGCATCCCGTCATGGACAACACGGGGCGCACCCATGCGATCCGCGGCACCGGCATCGGCGCGTGGCGCGCCCCGTGGAACGGCACCGCCGACGTCGGGACGCAGACGATGTACTGCAGCGACTGCCATGGCTCGAACACCCGCGCCGACTCGGTCGATCCGAACTGCGTCACGGGAACGACCGGCTGCGGCGAGAACGGCGCCCCCTGGGGGCCGCACGGCTCGACCAACAACTTCATCCTCAAGGGCGTGTGGGATGCGAGCACCTCCAACACCACCGCCAACGCGCTGTGCCTGAAATGCCACCAGCCGACCGCCAGCAGCGCGTTCAGCGGCGGCGGCCGGGGCAACCTGCACGAGTACCACAGGGACAAGATCGGCCGCATCCAGTGCACCTGGTGCCACATGGCGGTGCCGCACGGCTGGAAGAACCGGTCCTTCCTGGTCAACCTGAACGACGTCGGGACCGAGGCGAGCCTGGCGCCGGGAACGCAGGTGCGCAACAGAACCACGGCGGGGTACACCAACGGCCCCTACTACCTGAACGCCCTGCTGAAGATCAGGACCTTCGGCACCAGCGGCAGCTGGTCCGACACCAACTGCGGCTCGGCGGGTGCGCCCGGCAACGGCCAATCCGGCCGCGACTGGATGCGCGACTCCAACGAGAACTGCGCCAACCCGCCATGAAGCGCCTGCTGGCCCCGCTCGCCTCGGTACGCCTGACGCTGGCGGGCTTCGCCATGCTGGCCGCCGCGATCCTCGCGATGCTGCAACGGCCGCAGCTGCACGCCGCCGCCATCGT
This sequence comes from Ramlibacter sp., assembly GCA_023701085.1. Classification (GTDB taxonomy): domain Bacteria; phylum Pseudomonadota; class Gammaproteobacteria; order Burkholderiales; family Burkholderiaceae_C; genus Ramlibacter. Next base: position 1,639 of record JAMPXR010000218.1, read on the forward strand.
CGCGCCGCTGGCCCTGCTGGGCGTGAACCTGGCGGCGGCCATCGCGCTGCGCCCGGCACTGCGCCGCGGCGGCCTGGGCCTGTTCCATGGCGCGCTGCTGGTCGCGCTGCTGCTGGTCGCCTGGGGCCGCCTCACGCACTTCGACGCCCGGGTGGAGGTGGCCGAAGACGGCTTTTACGATCCCGCGCTGGTGGAGGTCACGGGGCGTGGTCCCTGGCACGGCGAGGGCTGGAGGAACCTGCAATTCCGCCAGTCGGCCTGGGAGGTGGACTACGCCCCGCGTGTCAAGCGCGCCCGCACCCGCAGCACGGTATGGCTGCCGGGCGAGACCGCGCCCCAGGTGGTGGGTGACGACACGCCGCTGGTGCTGCAGGGCTACCGGCTCTACACGACGCCCAACAAGGGCTTTGCGCCCCTGCTGGTGTGGCAGCCCGCGGGCGGCGCGCCGGTGCAGGGCGCGCTGCACCTGCCCAGCTATCCCCTGTTCGACTGGAAGCAGGAGCACGCCTGGACCGCGCCCGACGGCACGCCGCTGCGCTTCTGGCTGCGCGTCGAGCGTGCGCTGCCGGAGCACAGCGCATGGACCCTGAGCGCGCGGGACATGCCGGCCACCCTGGTGGTGGAGGTGGGCGGCGCGCGCCACGAGCTCAAGCCGGGCGGCACCCTGGCGCTGCCGCAGGCGACGCTGCGTTACGAGCGCCTGCTGGGCTGGATGGGCTACCGCATCTTCTACGACCCGACCCTGCTGCCGCTGCTCGTCGCCTCGCTGCTGGGCGTGGCCGGGCTGGCCTGGCACCTGTGGCGGCGCACCGCGCGGCTGGCACCGAGCTTGCAGGAAGCGGCCGCATGAACCCCGCCGCCCTTGCCGCCGACACCTGGGTGCTGTACCTCGGGTCCCTGCTGGTCGCCGCCGCCGCTGTGCTGGCCTGGCGCCGCATCGCGGCGGATCCCTGGCGCAGCGCGCGCCATGCCCGGCTGGCGCCCACGCTGCTGGTGGACGGGGCGCTGCTGGCGATCGCGACCGGCATTGCGCTGCGCTGGGGCCGCATCGGCCACGGGCCGTTTCTGAACATGTTCGAAATCCTGGCGAGCAGCCTGTTGAGCCTGGGCATCGCGTGGCGGATCGCGGTCTGGAGGCTGCCGGTGCTGCGCGACAGCGCGCCCGTGGTGCTGTCGCTGCTGGCGGTGATGGCCGGCTGGCTGCTCTGGGTGGACCCGGCGGATACCCACCTGCCCGCCACCTACGAAATGACGGTGCTGTGGTTCCATGTCGCGCTCGGCAAGGTGTTCCTGGGCTGCGCGCTGATTGCGACCGGGCTGGCCGGGGTCATCCTGGGACGGTCCACGCGGCGCGGCGCGCGCTGGTTCGGCCGCATGCCCCCCAATGTCGCACTGGACGCGCTGGCCTGGCGCTTCATGCTGGCCGCGCTGGTGTTCGAAAGCCTGATGCTGATCGCCGGCGCGGTCTGGGCGCAGGACGCCTGGGGCCGCTACTGGGCCTGGGACCCGCTGGAAACCTGGGCCTTCATCACCTGGATCGCGCTGGTCGCGGCGGTCCATGCGCGCATCACCTGGCGCGTGGGACCGCGCCAGGGTGCGCTGATGATCGCGGCGGTCTTCGTGATCGCCTTCCTCACATTCTTCGGCGTACCCTTCGTCAGTCTCGCGCCGCACAAGGGAGCCGTATGAGCGATCGCTGCGTCAGGATGGAGTGGGCGGCGTTTCTTTGCGCGCTGGCCCTGTTGGCCGCGGCGCTGCTGCTGCGTCCGCCCGGCACGGTTTCCCGGCTGGAACACCAGGGGCAGATGCAGCGGGCCGAGGTGCGCCAGCGCTTCGACCAGGCCGTGGTGATGCTGCATGCGCGCCAGTACGAGCACGCCGTCACCGCCCTGCATCGCGTGATGGAACTGGCGCCCCGGATGCCCGAGGCGCAGGTCAACATGGGTTACGCGATGCTGGGCTTGCAGCGGCCGGACGCGGCCCGGGCCTTCTTCCTGGCGGCGATCGACCTGCGGCCCGGGCAGGCCAATGCCTATTACGGCCTGGCGCTGGCCGAGGAGATGGCGCACAACTACGAAGCCGCGCTCGGCGGGATGCGCAGCTACCTGCATCTGTCGCGTGCCGACGATGTCCACCGCGCCCGCGCCCGCGCCGCGCTGTGGGAATGGGAAGAAAAGCTGGGCCGGCATGGGGCCGGCACCGCCGCGCCTGCCCCGGCCCGGCCCTGAATCGGCTTCCCGATTCCGGGAATGGCGCGGCCCGCTTCCCGCCGGCAGGAAGCGCGGCACAGCGCGCGTCCTCTGGGCAGAGGCCACGGCCGGGTTGGCACGGTCTGTGCGATGAGAGAGCCGAACCCGCCATCGCGCGATGACCCATGACCGGACCCAGCACACCTTTTGAACCCTTGCGTGTTTCCAGGCTGTCGCAGCAGACCGGTTACGCGCGCCCGTTCTTCCAGGTCCAGAACCCGATGAAGGTTGCCTCGTCGGCGATGGAAGTGATGACCGATCTTCGTTTCGTGAGCGCCGGCACTGTCGCCGGCGATCACGACCTGGAAACCGCGACGCAGAAGATGGTCGCCCGCGGCGTGCGCTCGCTGCTGGTGACCGATGCCCACGAGGATGTGGTCGGCATCATCACCTCGCGTGACCTGCTGGGTGGCCGGCCCGGCGAAGTCATGCGGGCACGGCGCATCCGGTTCGCGCAGCTGCGGGTCAGCGACATCATGACCGGCGGCGAGCACATCGAGGTGCTGCAGCTGGCCGACGTGCTGCACGCGCGGGTCGGCGACATCGTGGCGACGCTCAAGCATTCCGGGCGGCAACACGCGCTGGTCGCCGAGGCGGAGCCCCACTCCGGCAAGCTGCGCATCTGCGGCATCTTTTCCGCGTCCCAGATCGCGCGCCAGCTGGGTGTGCGCATCGACAAGCACGATCTTTCTGACACCTTCGCCGACATCGACCTCGTGATGTCGGCGCAGTCCGACGTCCGGCCCGGGCCCGATCCGCGGCCGGCCCCAACCCCCTGAAGAGAGCCCCTATGCGATTCCGCCTCGTCCGATACTTCACCCTCGCCAGCCTGGGCATGTTCGCCGCGGTCGCCATCGCGCTGGTCTATTTCGAAAGGCAGCAGGCGTCCTTCATCGAGAGCGTGCAGCGCGAGGAAATCGGCTTCATCAAGGGTGTGCAGGCCGGGTTCGCCAAGCGGCAGGACGAGGTGGCGCGCGAGGACCTGGTGGCCATCCACGAAGGCGGCAACATCACCTTGACCCGCCTGTTCGCCAACACGCTGTGGGAAAAGGATTTCGCGCCCTTCGTCGCCAAGGCCGCGGCCGTGCCGGTCGACCACTGCCGGGACATCCCGGACGTGAAGAACGCGGACGGCAAGTCCGCGGCGCCGCCGGAAAAGAAGGCCTGCTTCGCCGAGGTCGGAGCGCGCATCCAGGCCCTGCCCGAGTTCAAGGCCCTGGACGCGAAGGTGTACGACACCATGCGCAAGACCCTGGTCTACAAGATCAAGGTGTTCGACCTGCGCGGCGTCACGGTCTA
>JAMPXR010000219.1 GCA_023701085.1 Ramlibacter sp.
CCCCGACCGCATCATTCCCGCGCCGATCGAGGAAGAAGGTTTCGTCGGGCTGGCCGGCGGCGTGGCCATGGAGGGCAGCTACCGCCCGGTGGTCGAATTCATGTACGCCGACTTCACGCTGGTGGCGGCCGACCAGGTGTTCAACCAGATCGGCAAGTCCCGCCACATGTTCGGTGGCGACTCGCCCATGCCGCTGGTGCTGCGCACCAAGTGCGCCATCGGCACCGGCTACGGCTCGCAGCACTCGATGGACCCGGCCGGGCTGTACTCGCACTGGCCCGGCTGGCGCATCGTGGCGCCCTCCACGCCGTTCGACTACGTGGGCCTGATGAACAGCGCCCTGCGCTGCCAGGACCCGGTGCTGGTGATCGAGCATGTGGACCTGTACAACAGCAACGGGCCCGCGCCTGGGGACGACTGGGACTACTTCATCCCGCTGGGCAAGGCCAAGGTGGTGCGCCCGGGCACGGCCTTCACGGTGCTGACCTACCTGGCGATGGTGCCGCTGGCGCTGCAGGTGGCGCAGGAGCTGGGCGTGGACGCCGAGATCATCGACCTGCGCTCGCTGGACCGCGCCGGCATCGACTGGGACACCCTGGGCGCGAGCATCGAGAAGACCAACAACGTCGTCGTGCTCGAGCAAGGCACCCTCACGGTGTCCTACGGCGCGATGCTGACCGACGAGATCCAGCGCCGCTTCTTCGATCACCTGGACCAGCCGGTGCAGCGCATCCACGGCGGCGAATCGTCGCCCTCGGTCAGCAAGGTGCTGGAGCGCTCCTCCCATGTGGGCACCGAGGAGATCCGCGCCGGCTTCCTGCGCATGATGGCCGATTCCGGGCGAACATTGTGAGTCCGCCCCGCCGCGAGCTCCGATCAGTCGGCGGGACGTCCCGGGTGCCAGAGGCGCCGGGGGGTGTCGCGCTCGTAGGCCTTGCCCCGCGGGTAGCTCACCAGTTCGAGCTGCATGCCCCAGGGCGCGAGGAAATAGACCCAGGTCTGTCCGCCGCTGGGCCCGCTCTCGCGCACCGTCGGTTCGCCCAGGATGCGCACGCCGTGCCGGCGCAGATGCTCCAGCGCCGCCGCCATGTCGTCGACGTAGAACGCCAGGTGATGGCCGCCGACGTCGCTGTTGCGCGGCTGGCTGCGGTTCTGGTCCGGGCTGTCGTATTCGAAGATCTCGAAGTTCGAGCCGTTGCGGCAACGCAGGAACTTCAGGCGGCGCATGACGGCGCGCGGATGCACGTTCAGGTGTTCGGTCATCCAGTCGCCGTCGGACTGGAAAGGGCCCAGGTCGTAGAAGGCCTCGCAGCCGATCACGTCGACGAAAAAACGAACGGCCTGGTCCAGGTCGGGCACCGTGAAACCGATGTGATCGGTTCCGCGCAGGCCCGGCATTCCGGCGGTTTCCACTTGCGGCATGTGTGCGTCTCCTTCATGAATCGATTGCACTCAGGACGGACACGCAAAGGCCGTGCCACGCGTCCCCAGCCCCCAGCCCCGAAAAATGGAGTCTCCCGTGGCCACTGAGATCAAACTGCCCGCCCTCGCGCCCTCGATGACCGAAGGCAATGTTGCACGCTGGAGCCGCAAAGAGGGCGAAGCCGTCAGCGCCGGTGAAATCATCGCCGAAATCGAGACCGACAAGGCGCTGGTCGATCTGGAAGCTCCCGCCTCCGGCGTGCTGGGCCGCATCGCCGTGCCCGCCGGGACCGACGGCGTCAAGGTCGACACCGTCATCGGCTGGATCGTGCAGCCGGGGGAAGCCGTGCCGACTGCGGGCGCGGCCGCCGCGGCGCCGGTGCCGGCCCCGGCCGAGACACCAGCCATCCGCGCGAGCGCCGACGGGGCCGCGCAGGCACCCGCTCCGCTGTCGTCCACGCCCGCGCCCGCCATCGTCGGCCGCGTTTTCGCCAGCCCGCTGGCGCGGCGCCTGGGCGAGCAGGCCGGCATCCCGCTGGCCGGGCTGCGCGGCAGCGGCCCGCGCGGGCGCATCGTCCGCATCGATGTCGAGGCGGCGATACAAGCCGCACGGACGGCGGCGCCAACGTCCGCCGCCGGCGGCGCGGCGCCGGCCGACGAGCGCGGCCATACCGACATCCCGCACAGCAACACGCGCCGCGTCATCGCGCAGCGGCTGACCGAGGCCAAGCAGCAGGTCCCGCACTTCTACCTGACGATCGACTGCCGCGTCGACCGCCTGCTGGCGCTGCGCGCCGAAGCCAACGCCGCGCAGGACGACGCGCGGCTGTCGGTCAACGACTTCATCGTCCGCGCCGTGGCACTCGCCCTGAAGCGGGTGCCCGCCGCCAACGCCTCGTGGACCGATTCCGCCCTGCGGCAGTGGCACGAGGTGGATGTTTCGGTGGCGGTCGCCACGCCCACGGGACTGATCACGCCGGTCGTTCGCGGCGCCGACCGCAAGGCCGTGGCCGCCATCTCGGCCGAGGTCAAGGCGCTCGCCGAGCGCGCGCGCCAAGGCCGGCTCAAGCCGCACGAGTACCAGGGCGGCGGCTTCACCATCAGCAACCTGGGCATGTACGGCATCCGCGAATTCGCCGCCATCATCAACCCCCCGCAGGCCTGCATCCTGGCGGTGGGCGCCGGCGAGCAGCGGCCGGTGGTGGCCGACGGCGCCCTCGCGGTGGCCACGCTGATGACCTGCACGCTGTCGGTCGATCACCGCGTGGTCGACGGCGCGGTGGGCGCGCAGTTCCTCGCCGCGTTCAAGAAGCTGATCGAACAGCCGCTCGCGCTGCTGCTGTAAGGTCGCCGCGCGCTTCGGGGGCGGTCTTGAAATTCAGGACTCGCCCAGATAGGCTCGCCGGATATGCGGCGAGGCGAGCAGTTCGCCCGGCGTGCCTTCGGCGGCGATACGGCCTTCCTCGAGCACATAGGCGCGCTGCGCGACTTCCAGCGCCATCGCGACGTTCTGCTCGACCAGCAGCACGGCCATGCCGCCGGCGTTGATGTTGCGGATGACCGCGAACATCTCCAGCACGATCGCCGGCGCCAGGCCGAGCGAGGGCTCGTCCAGCAGCAGCAACTTGGGCCGGCACATGAGCGCGCGGCCGATCGCCACCATCTGCTGCTGCCCGCCCGAGAGCGTGCCCGCCGGGGCCTCGAGCTTGGCCTTGAGCGCCGGAAATATTTCGAGCACCCGCTCCAGCGACGAGGCCCGCTCGCCCCGCGCCGCCTGCCGGTAGCTGCCCAGTTCGAGGTTCTCTCGCACCGACAGGCCCGTGAAGAGCCGCCGGCCTTCCGGCACGATCGCGATGCCGCGATCGCAGAAGCGGTGGCTGGGCAGGCGGCCGAGGTCTTCGCCGTCTATCGTGATGGTGCCGCCGGCGACGCGGTTGAGACCCGCGATGGCGTCGATCAGCGTGGTCTTGCCCGCGCCGTTGGGTCCGACCACGCAGACCAGTTCGCCCGCGGCGACGTGCAGGGAGACGTCCCAGATCGCGGTCGCGGCGCCGTGCGCGACGCGGACCTCACGCAGTTGCAGCATGCGGCTTTCCCAGATAGGCGGTCACGACCTCGGGCCGCGACATGACGTCGGCCGGCGCGCCCCCGGCGATGACGCGGCCGTTGTTGAGCACGACGATGCGATCGGTCAGTTCCATCACCGCGCGCATCACGTGCTCGACGAAAACGATGGTGGCGCCCTGGTCGCGGATCGCGCGGATGGTGCGGATCGCGCCGTCGATCTCGCCGGGCGTCAGGCCCGAGAGGACCTCGTCGAGCAGCAGCAGTTCGGGCCGGGAAGCGAGCGCGCGCGCGAGTTCGAGGAACTTGCGCTGGTGCAGGTTGAGATCGTCGGGCAGGGCATCGGCCTTGCCCGCCAGCCCGGTGAATTCGAGCCAGGTGCGCGCCTCGCGCTCGGCCTGGGCCCGTGACAGGCGCGCGCGGCCGAACATGGCCGGCAGCGCCACGTTCTGCAGCACCGTGAGGTGGCCGAACGGACGCGGAATCTGGTAGGTGCGGGCAATGCCGGCGTGCGCGACGCGGTGCGCCGGCTGGCCCGCCAGCTCGCCGCCGCCGGCAAAGACAACGCTTCCGGCCGTGGCGCGGTAATGACCGGTCACGACATTGATCAGCGTGGACTTGCCCGAACCGTTGGGCCCGACCAGCCCGAGGATCTCGCCGCGCTGGACCACCAGGTCGACGCCATCGAGCGCGCGCAGGCCCTTGAAGGACTTCGACAGGCCCCGCACGGTCAACAAAGGCGCGCCAGCAGCAGCAGCGGCTGGCTGCCGCGGCTGCGCGGGTGCCGCCGCAGAAGCCATTGCCGGCGCGGCCGGCTGGACGGCCACCGGCGCCGTCCCCGCGTCCGCGGGCGCGCCGACCGGCAGCGCGGCCGGCCGCTTTCGCGCGCCGCGCACGAAGCGCCCGAGCAGGCCCTCGGGCGCGAACAGGATCACCACCACCAGGATGAGGCCGACCGCGGCGCGCCCGGCCACGGCGAAGTCGCCGGCGGTGAACAGGTACAGCAGGCCGGTGATGACCGTGGCCCCCACCGCCGGCCCCAGCCAGTGCCGCGTGCCGCCCAATACGCTCATCAAGACCACCGTGAGCGGCACGAACACCGAGAAGGTTTCGCCCACCGTCACGTAGGAGACGAACATCGCGTGGATCGCCCCGGCGACGCCGGCCAGCGCGCAGGAGATGCCCAGCGCGATGATCTTGAAACGGAAGGTCGGCACCCCCAGCACTTCGGCGACATCCTCGTCGTCGTGGATCGCAAACAGGCCCAGGCCCAGTCGCGACTGGGAGATCGCGTGCGCGATCCACAGCGTCGCGACCGCCAGCAGCAGCACCAGCAGGTACAGAGTGGCCGAGGGGGTGGCCAGCAGCGCGGGCAGCTTCACCCCGCCCAGGTTGACGCCCTGGCCGCCGTCCAGCGGCGTGTTGAGCACGATGGTCGCGACCACGAAGGTCACTGCCAGCGTGATCAGGGCGAACAGCTCGCCGCGCAGCCGGCCGACGCGGAACACCACCGCGCCCAGTCCCATGCCGAACAGCGCCGAGACGGCCGCGGCGAGCGGCAGCGTCCACAGGAACGGCATCCCGAGCTGTCCCGCCAGGGTCGCCGTCGTGTACATGCCGATGCCGAAGAAGGCCCCGTGGCCGAACGAGAAGTAGCCCGAATAGCCGGACAGGATGTTCCAGGAGGTGGCCAGC
>JAMPXR010000220.1 GCA_023701085.1 Ramlibacter sp.
GCCGCCGCGCGCGCCGGCCCGAAAACAAAGCGACCGCCATGCGCATGCAAATCCGCCCCACCCGAGCGATCGGGCTGCTGGCGACGCTCACGATCACGCTGATCACGGTGTCCGTCGCGTTCATGCTGTGGGACATGCGAAAGCGCGAGCTGGAAGCCGCGCGCCTGGACACCGTGGCCTTCGCGCACATGATTCGCGAGGAGACCGAGCATTCCTTCGACCGGATCGACCTGGTGCTGCGCGGCGTGCAGGAACGTATGCAGACGGCCTACGGGGGCAGCCTGGAGCTCGACAGCGTTTCCGTCCGCCTCCTGATGAGCGCGCGGATTTTCGGTGTGCGCCAGCTGGGCGTGCTGTTCCTGCTGGACGCCCGCGGCAATATCGTGAACTCGTCCCGCGAAGGGGAAATTCTGGGCGCGTCGCATGCCGACCAGGAGTACTACAAAGCGTTCATCGGTGGCCAGTCCGAGGGGCTGTACATCGGCAGGCCGGTGCGCGAGCCGACCCAGGGCGGCGCCTGGATGGTGCACATCGCGCGCTCTTTCACCGGCACGGATGGAAAGTTCCGCGGTGTGGCCGTGGCGAAGATGGACCTGTTCAGGATGGAACAGGTGTACCAGGCGATGCGGGCGGACCACCCGCGGCCGATGTCGCTGTACCTGGCGGACGGCACGCTGCTGGCCAGCGTGCCCCATCGGGAGAACCTGATAGGCGAGTACGCGCCGGAGCTGGGCAGCGGGCCGCTGCCCGGTCCCGGCTCCGAGGTGCGGATGGTCGATCACGCCACGGGCGACGGGGGGCGGCAGGCTTTCGCGCTCGCGCGCACCGGGCGCTTTCCCCTGCTCGTGGGGGTCCCCAATGACGAGGAACTCGCACTGGCCACCTGGCGCGAAAACGCCATGGTCGTCGTCTTCGGCGCCGTGCTGGTGTGCGCATTCGTCGTCACGGCTGCCGGCCTGCTGGTGCGCGCCGTCAACCGGCAGGCGGAACTGGCGCGCGCGCTGCGGGACGCCAACGACCGCTACCACCGCACGATCGACTCGGTCATGGATGCCATCATCGCGGTGGACGCGTCCCACGACATCCTGCTGTTCAACCCGGCGGCCGAGCGCATGTTCGGCCTGGCCAAATCCGAAATGCTGGGGCAGCCGCTGACCCGGCTGATCCCCGAGCGCGCACGCGAGGCGCACGCGCTGCACATGGACAGGTTCATGTGCACCAACGGCGAATCGCGTGCCATGGCCTCCAAGATGGAGATCACGGGCTTGCGCGCCGACGGCACGGAGTTCCCGATCGAATCGACGATCTCCCAGACGCTGATCGAGGGCAAGCCGCAGCTGACGGCCGTGCTGCGCGACATCACGCAGCGGCGCCGGGCCGAGGAGGACCTGCGCGAGATGAACCGCCAGCTGCGCAGCCTGTCGGCTTCGCTGCAGGATGTGCGCGAGCAGGAGCGCACCCGCATCGCGATGGAATTGCACGACGACCTGGGGCAGCAGCTCACCGGCCTGAAACTCGAGCTGTCCTGGTTGGGCGGCCGCCTGAAGGAGGGCCGCCAGGCCATGCCGGAGGAGGTGGGCGCCATGCGCCAGATGCTCGATACCGCGATCGCCTCGGTGCGCCGCATCGCCTCCGAACTGCGTCCCGTGATCCTGGACGACCTGGGATTCGGCGAGGCCGTGGCCTGGCAGACGGCCGAGTTCGCCAAGCGCAGCGGGCTGGACATCGAGCTGGACCTGCAGGCCCAGGACCTCGTCAAGGACGACGTGCTGGCCACCGCGCTGTTTCGCATCGTTCAGGAATCGCTCACGAACGTGGTGCGCCATGCCGGCGCCAACCGCGTCCAGGTGCGTCTGGCGCGCGACGAGGACAGGCTGGTGCTGACGGTCGTGGACGATGGATCGGGCATCTCCGGCGGCCCGCGCACCGGCGGCGGCATCGGCCTGGTCAGCATGCGCGAGCGCGCGACCGCGCTGGGCGGCCAGCTCAATATTGCCAGCGTCCCGGGCGCCGGCACCACCATCGAAGTGACACTGCCGCTCGGAAGGGCGGCGCTGGAGAAGGAAACCGCATGAAGATCGAAGTGCTGGTGGCGGACGACCACGCCATCATCCGGGACGGGCTGAGGAAGATCCTCGCGGACACCGGCGACATGTGCGTGGCCGGCGAGGCCGCCAATGGAAACGCCGCCCTGGACAAGGTACGCGAGCGCGACTGGGGCCTGGTCGTGCTGGACATGTCCATGCCCGGGCGCAGCGGGCTGGAACTGATCAAGCTGATGAAGTCCGAGCGGCCCAGGCTGCCCATCCTGGTCTTCAGCATGCACCAGGAAGAGCAATTCGCGGTGCGCGCCATACGCGCCGGCGCGTCCGGCTATCTTTCGAAGGAGGGCGACAGCGACATGCTGCTGCCCGCCATGCGCCGGGTGGCGGCGGGCGGCGCGTTCGTCAGCGACAAGGTCGCGCAATTGCTCGCGACGGACGTTTCCAAGGGCGGCGACTGCCCCGCCCACACGCTGCTGTCCGACCGGGAGTACGGCATCTTCAGCCGCATCGTGCGCGGCGCCAGCCTGACCGAAATCGCCGACGAGCTGTGCCTGAGCATCAAGACCGTCAGCACCCACAAATCGCACATCCTGGCCAAGATGAACCTGTCCAGCCAGGTCGACATGGTGCGCTACGCCATAGAGCACAATCTGCTCGATCCGGCCCGCGAATAGCCGGGCCCGCCCCGGCGCGGGGACCATCGGAAATGTCCGATGGCCAGTTTGAGCCGCCGCTGATATTCACGCGGCGCCGATCCCATCAATATTGTCCCGATCGGAGCGCCGTCTTGCCGGTGCATGCGGAGGGGATCCATGAACCAGGCGAATCGCGATCGGGGCGCGGCCGTGAAAGAAGGCCGGCCGCCGCATTCGCCGGCGCTTGCCGCGGTCCGCGGACGCCCCTGAGCCATGTCCATACCTTCCAGCGACGATTTCGCCTTCGGCCGCGGCCAGAGCTCGGGGTTGCTCGCGCGCCTGAAAAGGCCGGCCGCGTTCCCGTCGCTGGCGGCGGCCGTGATCCTGTTCGTCGCCGGCATCCTGTTCTGGGGCGGCTTCCATACCGCCGTGGACGCCACCAACACGCTGGAATTCTGCACGACCTGCCACGAGATGCGAGACACCGTGTACCAGGAATACAAGCAGAGCGTCCACTACAGCAACCGCGCCGGCATTCGCGTGATCTGCTCGGACTGCCACGTCCCGCGCGACTGGTCGCACATGATGGTGCGCAAGATGCAGGCCAGCCTCGAGCTCTGGGGCAAGGTCACCGGCACCATCGACACGCGGGAGAAGTTCGAGGCCAAGCGCATGACGCTGGCCACGCATGAGTGGGACCGGCTGAAGGCGAGCAACTCGCGCGAGTGCCGCAATTGCCACGCCTTCGACGCCATGAGCCCCGCGCTGCAAAAGCCCGAGCCCTACAAGATCCACATGCAGGCCAGGGAAGATGCCAAGACCTGCATCGACTGCCACAAGGGCGTCGCGCACAAACTGCCCAGGGGCTACAACATCGTCAACCAGTAGCGGATGCCGGCGGCGCTCCGGGGCGTGCCGGAGGTCCGTTTCACGTGCCGGGCAGCGCCGCGGACGGCTCGGTTTTCGACAACTCGCCGAGCACGGCATCCGCCACTTCCCGCGCCGTCTCGCGGCGCTGCGCTTCGGGCACGTCGTCCATCGAAAACACGTCGGCGTACTTGCGATGCAGGCGGAAGGCGTCGAAGTGGATCACCCGCTGCGGCGCCGTCAGCTGCCGCAGCACCCGTCCATGGCACTGCAGGAAGCAGCCGTCGATCATGACGCTGCGCTCGGCGCCGCGAACCCACTGGCTCATCGCCGAATGCGGCACGAAGAAGGCCTCGGCATGGCAGGCGCGGGCCAGGCCGGGCCCCTGCGCGGCGACCAGGTTCGCCGCGAGCCTGGCGATCTCGCCGCGGATGCAGGGTCCTTCGCACGCGAGGACCGGCGTGCGCCGCTGCGCGATCTGCTCCAGGGCGTAGCGCTCCCCGGCCGGGCAGCGCCCCTTGACGGCCTCTACGGCGATCGTGAAATCAGGTGTCTGCGCGTCCATCATGTGCTCCTTACTGCGCCGGCCCGCGCGGCGAATGCGGTGTCTGGCCGTCCCGGCACTGCATGCCCGGGGTGCATCCGCATCCGCGGCGCAGCATCACCACGGCGCAGGCGACGGCGAGCACGCCGAACACGAGCAGCGGTGCGAGGCACCCAACCCAATAAGACCCATAGGTATCCATGTTCATCCTTTCGTCGCTGAGAGAAAACGGCGGATGGCATCCTGCCCACCCGTCCACCTGTAGACGGGCGAAAGGCGCGAAAGGATACGGGGTTAACGCACGGTCGAGGGCCGGCGGTCGCAGGCGACCTCGTTGCGATCATCGCGGTGCAAGGTACAGCCGGCGCGCAGCTTCTCGCGCAGGTGGGCGCGCGCCCGATGCAGGCGGATCTTGACGGCGCCCAGGCTCAGCCCCGCGACGGCCGCGATTTCGCTGTCGGCCAGGCCTTCGACCTCGCTCAGGACGATGACCAGCCGCTGGTGCGGCGGCAGGGCGTGGACGAACTCGCGGATGCACAGGTTCATTTCCCTGCGCGCGGCGCAGCTTTCCGCCGATGGCGCCTGAAGGGCCGCGGGCAGGTTGTCGACTTCCTCCTCCAGGTGGAAATCGACGGGGACACGCGCCGGCTCGCGCTGGCGCATGCGGTCGAGCGCCGTATGGGTCGCGATCCGGTAGATCCAGGTCGCCAGCGAGCTGTCCCCGCGAAACGAAGACAGATGCTGGCTGACCTTCAGCATGGTCACCTGCGTCAGATCGGCCGCCTCGTCGGCGCCGACAAGGCCGGCGAGGTAGCGCAGCACCCGTGGACGGAATTCGCGATGGACCGACTCGAAGCTCAGGCCGGATGTTGGCGCGGCCATGGCTTGGAAGCGCGCACGAAGCCGCTGATGAACGTGCCGTCCACCTCGGCGGCCAGAAGCCGCGCCTGCTCGCTTTCGGCTTCGAGGAAGGCCCTCGCATCCTCGAGCGTGTACGTGCGCGTCACTTCGA
>JAMPXR010000221.1 GCA_023701085.1 Ramlibacter sp.
AAACAAGGCGGGAACAGATATGACCCAACTCGGGAAACGCTACCACTGCGCCGCTTGCGGGACCGAAATCCTTTGCACCAAGCCAGGTCCGGGAACGCCGCAATGCTGCGAGCAGGACATGAAGGTGCAGGAGCCCAAGCCGCTGCCCTCGTCCGACTGATCTCAAGCCACGGGATAGGCCATGCATCACCATTCAAGACCCTCGACGCCCACGGTTCATGCCCCCCGCATGGCGGTCCCCGGCAAGTGCCCGGAATGCGCGGCCCACGCGCTGGCGGAGTACCGCGTGATCAGCGAAGGCGGCTGGTGGACGGTCGTCAAGTGCCAGCAATGCCTGACCAGCCTGACCCGCAAACCAGCGCCGATGTTCGGCGCCTTCGTTCCTCTGGGGGCGCCGCGATGAGCACATTGATGGGGGTCGACGTCGGTGGCACCTTTACCGACGTCGTGCTGGTGCGAGATGGCGTCGTCCAGGTGACGAAAGTGCCGAGCGTCGTGGGCAACCCCGAGCGGGCCGTGCTGGAAGGCGCCCGCCGGCTCGGCGCGTCGGATGCGACCATCTTCAACCACGCCAGCACCAAGGGGTTGAACGCGGTGCTGACACGCAACCTGCCCAAGATCGGCTTTCTGACCACGGAGGGTCATCGCGACCTGCTCGATGCCGGCCGCGGCTGGCGGCCTTGGGACGTGCAGCTCAACCCGCGTTGGCACCGACCCTTCGGCGACGCCGCGCGCCCGCTGGTGCGGCGCTATCTGCGACGCGGCGTGCGCGAGCGCATCCTGGCCAGCGGCGAGGTGCTGGTGCCCTTCGACGCGCAGCAGGCGCGCGCGCAACTCGAGTTGCTGCGCCGCTGCGAAGTGCAGGGGGTCGCGATCTGCCTGATCAACAGCTATGCGAACCCGGCGCACGAGAACGAGCTGGCCGCCCTGGCGCGCGAAGTGCTCGGCCCGGACATCCCGATCTCGATCAGTTCACAGGTCGGGCCGCGGGCCAAGGAATACGCCCGCGCCTCCACCACCGTCATCGACGTGTTCATGAAGCTGATCTACGGCGGCTATGCGCGGCAGCTCTCCAGCGGGCTGGGCGCGCTGGGTTTCAGCGGCCGTCTGAACTTCGCCGACTGCACCGCGGCCTTGATCCCCTGGCAGGCGGCCCTGCAAAGCCCGCACCGGATCCTGTTCGCCGGACCGGCGGCCGGCACGGCCTCCTGCGTGGCCCTGGGGCGCGCGATCGGCGACCGCAACCTGATCGGCTGCGACGTCGGAGGCACTTCGACCGACGTGTCGATGATCGTCGAGGGCGCGCCGTTCATCAACGACAGCTTCGAGATCGAATGGGATCTGGTCGTCAATGCCTTGTCGACCGAGGTGTCCAGCGTAGGCGCCGGCGGCGGATCGATCATCGGCGTTTCCGCCTCGGGCGACATCACGGTCGGGCCCGGCAGCGCCGGCGCGGTACCGGGACCCGCCTGCTACGGCCGCGGCGGCACGCAGCCGACCGTCACCGACGCGTGTCTTTTGATGGGCATCCTGGATGGCCGAGGCTTTGCCGCGGGGCAGCTCGAGCTCGACGAAGGAGCGGCCCGGCGCGCCTTCGAGTCGCTGGACAGCGCGCTGGGTGTCGACGAGCGAATTGCCTTCGCGTGGAAGGTGGCGCTGAACAACATCGCGGAAGAAGTGGTCAACGTCGCGATCCGGCATGGCGCCGATCCGCGCGACTTCAGCCTGGTGGCTTTCGGGTCCGCCGGCCCGATGCTGCTGGCGGGAGCGCTCGAACTGACCGGCGCGCGGCGTGTGCTGGTGCCGCCCCACCCGGGCCTGTTCTCGGCGCTCGGCCTGCTCTCGACCGATCTCGTGTATGCCGACAGCCGCAGTCACTACCTGATGCTCGCGCCCGACAACGCGGCGGCCATCAACCAGCTGTTGTGCGACATGGAGGCGGGACTGCGCGAACGGGTCCCGCCGGATGTGGAGGTTCGCGTGCTGCGCAGCCTCGATGCGCGGCTGCTGGGCCAGAGCTGGGAGACTCCCTTCGTCGCGATCGCGCCCGGGCCAGTGACCGAGGAGGGGGTGGCCGGCCTGATCGATCGCTTCCACGCCGAATACGAGCGGCGCAATGGCCAGGCTTTCCGCGAGATGCCGGTGCAGGGCGTGACCTGGCGGGTGCAGCTGGTGGCCGCCTCGACGCACTTCGAGTGGCCGGCCATCGAGCGCCAGGTGGGCGAGCCGACGCCGGCAGCCTGGCGCGTCCTGCGCCATCTCGCCGGCAAGCCGGTCGAGGCGGGCGTCTACTCGCGCGCGGCGCTGGGCTGCGGCGCCTTCATCAAGGGGCCGGCGGTGATCCAGGAGCCGCTCGCGACGATCCTGGTGGCGCCCGGCCAGGGCGCCACGGTCGGCGCATTCGGAGAAATCTCGATCGAAAGCGTGTCATGAATTCCAGCCGCTTGCGTGAACTCGACGATGCCGCCTTCCGCGATCGTTACCACTGTGGCCGCTTCGACGCCACCGTGCTGGCGAACCGCTTCGCCTTCATCCTCGAGCATTTCTGTTCGAAGCTGCTGGCCTGCGCCTTCTCCCCGGTGCTGCGCGACTTCTACGATTTCGCCGCCACCATCACGGGTCCGGGCGAGATCGGCTACCCGACGCCGGCCGTGTCGCGCTCGTTCATGATGTTCACCGGCACCATGACCGAGTCGGTGCGCAACACCATCGAGGAATACGGCGTCGATCGCCTTGCGCCCGGCGACGTGATCATTGCGAACGACCCGTACCGCACCGGCACGCACGTCAATGACATGCTGTTCATCCGCCCGGTGTTTCACGGCGGCGCGCTGTCGGGCTTCATCAATTTGAAGGCGCACCAGCTGGACATGGGCGGATCGGTTCCCGGCGGCTTTTCGACGACCAAGACGAGCGTCTTTGAAAACGGCATCGTCCTGTCGCCGCGCGCGCTGATGCGCGGCAACCAGCCCGTGGACGAGACCTGGACGCTGATCTTCGACAACGTGCGATTCGGGATGCTGTTACGGCGCGACATGCAGACCATGATCGCCTGCCTGGATCTCGGGGAGCGCCTGCTGCTGGAAAGCATGGACCGCTACGGCCGTGCGAGCGTGCTGGGTGCCATGCGCTATGTCTGCGACGCGGATGCCGAACGCATGGCCGACGCGCTGTCGTCCCTGCCCGACGGTGATTGGACCGGCGCCGCGCTGCTCGATTGCGACGGTATCGACGATTCAGAGGAATACCCCGTGCGCTGCACGATCCGCAAGCGCGGGACGCGCATCGAGGTCGACATGAGCGGCACAGCCCGCCAGGCCCGCACCTCGATCAACGGGACCTATCTGGACACCAAGACGATGGTGGGCATCGCGCTGAAATTCCTGCTCGACCCGGACGGCGCCTTCACCAGCGGCTGCTACCGGCCGGTCGACATCGTCATTCCCGACGGTGGCATTCTGTCGGCGCTGCCACCCGAGGGGGTGGTGTTCGCCTATGGCGAATCGACCAACGCCCTGCTGACCGCGATGTTCCAGGCACTGGCCGCACCGCTGGGCGCGCGCGCCGTGGGCGGCGACACCGGGGCGCCGAACCTGCATAGTGCGCACGGGCTGGACGGCGGGTCCAGTCCGTGGGTGTCGATCGGCGTGGCCGGCGGCGAGAACGGTCCTTGGGGCGCAACCTCGGCGGGAGACGGCGACAGTTTCTCCATCTTCCTGGCGGCCAACACGCTCGCCCGATCGGTCGAGGCCGCCGAGGCTGAAAGTCCGCTCGTGGTGATGCGGCTCGAGCACGTGCGCGATAGCGCCGGGCCCGGGCAGCACCGCGGGGGAGCCGCCGTGCTGAAGGATTCGCTGTGGCTCGCGCCCGCGGCACACAACCTGTTCACCCTGCGATTCAAGCAGCCGACCGGCATCGGGGTGTACGGCGGGCGCGACGGGATGACCGGCGGCGTCTGGCTGTGGCCGGCCTCGCCTGACAAGCCGCCGCAGTTGGGCCTGCACGACTGGGCCGGGTCGGTCGCGGTCTCGGGTCGAATGGACCGGCGCACGCACGCCCCCGATCCCGACGCGCCCTGGAACTACTTCGGCCGCGAAAAGGTGTGGCGGACCGAGCCGGGCGCCACCTTCCGCTACGTGACGAACGGTGGCGGGGGCTGGGGCGACCCCTGGCGGCGCGACCCGGCACGTGTGATGCGGGACGTGTGCGACGGCTACATCTCGATCGAAGGCGCCGCGCGCGACTACGGCGTGGTCGTTCGCGGCGATCCGGAATTCGACCCGGAAGGCCTGGTGCTGGACCGCGAGGCCACGGACGCGCTGAGAGCAAACAAGGCGCGTTAGCGATCATGGCGTCCGGGCGCGACGGGCCCCTGGCCGGACTGCGCATCGTCGACCTTTGCGACGAGCGTGCCGGCTTGTGCACCCGGCTGCTGGCCGATATGGGCGCCGAGGTCATCAAGGTCGAGCCTCCGGGCGGCGAACGCGGACGCGCGGCGCGGGGGCGGAAGGCGAATCAGGCAGACATCCAGGAAAGCGCCTGGTTCCGCTACTCGAATGCGGGCAAGACTGCCGTGACCCTCGACCTCGGCAGCGAACACGGGCGCGCTGCGCTGCTCGATCTGGTTGGCGGCAGCGATGCACTGGTCGACAACTTTTCCTGCGGAACGTGGCAGGAGACGGGACTGGACCCGGCGCAGTTCGCGACGATCAATCCGGAACTCGTCCTTGTCTCCATCAGCGGCTTTGGCCGGACCGGCCCCCAGTGTCACGATCTTTCGAGCGATTTGGTTGCGCTCGCCTGCGGCGGGCTGCTGCAGGTCAACGGCGTTCCGCAGCGGCCACCGATACGCCTGCCCGGGCGAGCGGCGGACCAGGCGGCCTCGCTGTACGGCGCGATCGGCGTGCTCCTGGGCCTGGCTCGACGCCGACGCGACGGTCTCGGCGGCGCCATCGATCTTTCGGCGCAGGAAGTGGTGGCGTCGACGCTGGAGCATGTGCTGGTGCGCCTGCTGTACGACGGTGAGGTGGCGCGGCGCCAGGGTGACTTGACCTGGAACGGCCTGGGCTTTCTGCTGCCTTGCCGCGACG
>JAMPXR010000222.1 GCA_023701085.1 Ramlibacter sp.
AGAAGCCGTGCACCTTGTTGAACTGCACGCGCAGGTTGGCGATGCCGGTGCGCGAGCGCTCCCGGGTTTCCAGCTCCAGCAGGAAGCCGTCGCAGTTGTCCTGGATGGCGCGCAGCTCGTCCAGCTCGGCGTCCAGGCCGGGCGCGATCACGCCGCCGTCGCGCACCAGCGCCGCCGGTTCCTGAAGCAGCGTGCGCGCCAGCATCTCGGCGCAGCCCGCCGGGGGCACCAGGGCGGCCGCCAGCTCGGCCAGAAGGGCATCGCACCCGGCCAAGCGGAGCGCCAGTTGCGCCGATTTCCCCAGCGATTGGGCCAGCCCCACCAGCTCGCGCGGGCGCGCCTGGCGCAGCGCGACGCGCGCGCCGATGCGTTCGACGTCGCTGCAGCCCTTCAGGTCCGCGCGCAAGGCTTGCCACAGCTTGTCGCGCAGCACGGCGATGGCCTCGTGCCGCTGGCCGGCCTGGCCGCGGTCACGCCGCGGCTGGAGCATCCAGCCCTTGAGCATGCGGCTGCCCATGCCGGTCATGCAGGTGTCGAGCAGTGAAAAAACCGTGGGTGCGTCCTCGCCGCGCAGCGTCTGCACCAGTTCCAGGTTGCGGCGCGTGGCCGCCGGCAGGTCGAGCAGATCGTCGTCGCGCTGCACCTGCAGGCTGCGCACATGCGACAGCGCACGGCCCTGGGTGTGCTCGGCATAGGACAGCAGCGCCGCGGCGGCGGCGTGGGCGTGTACCAGGTCCTGCGCGCCCCAACCCGCGAGCGCGGCGCCCTCGAGCTGCTCCACGAGTTTGCGCAGCCCCAGTCCGCCGTCGAACTGCCATTCGGGACGCCGCGTCAGCGTCAGCGGCGTGGCGAAGCGCAGCGCTTTGAGCCGCTGCTCGAACGCGGGCGTGACGTCGGCGCCGAACAGCAGCTCGCTGGGCGCGATGCGCGCGACCCAGGCTTCCAGTTCATCGCCCGCGCATTCGGCCAGCTGCATCGCCCCCTGCGTCACGCTCAGCCAGGCCAGCCCCAGGCGGTGGCGCGCGCCCTGGTGCACCGCCAGCAGGATCGCCTCGGCCTTGTCGTCGAGCAGTTCGGTGTCGGTCAAGGTGCCCGGCGTGACCACGCGCACCACCTTGCGCTCCACCGGGCCCTTGGCGGCGCCGACCTCGCCGACCTGCTCGCAGATCGCGACCGATTCGCCCTGGCGGATCAGGCGCGCGAGATAGCTCTCGACCGAGTGGAACGGCACGCCCGCCATGACCACGGGCTCGCCGGCGGACTGCCCGCGCCTGGTGAGCGTGATGTCCAGCAGCCGCGCGGCCTTCTCCGCGTCGCCGTAGAACAGCTCGTAGAAGTCGCCCATGCGGTAGAACACCAGCGTCTCGGGGTGCTGCGCCTTGATGGCGAGGTATTGCGCCATCATCGGCGTATGCGCAGAGAAGTCGGCCTTGTTCATTCAAACCAATCGATGACGTAGCGCGCCGCCCGTTCGACACCATCCGGGGAGTGCCGCCGGGTGGCTCATTTGCCCAGGAGATCGAATTCGAGCTGCACGAAGCGGCTCGGTATTTCGAGCCGCGCGAAATAAATCACCTTGTCTTCCAGGCAGGCGAAGCGTCGCAGCTCGGCGATCGGACTGGAAATGGGAATTTGGAGGGCCTCCGCGGCATCGGCTCCGGCTTCGATGATGGTGACCGATTGCACCGCGTGGCTGATTCGGTGACCATAGTATTTCTCCAATACCGGCGCGGCCGTGCCGGAGACGAAATGCTTTTTATATCGATTGAAGGTGGCGAAATCGATATACACCTCGCTGGTGCAGAACGGCGTGGAATCGAGCTTGTGGAGGCGCCGCATCAGGCAGTAGCGATCGCCTCGGGTGAACTCACACTTCATGCCAAGCGATTCCGGCAGCCTTGCATCGTCAACGAAGTTCATCAGAGAGATCGTGCCGAGCTTGTTGCTCAGGTCGACGGTTTCTCGCCAGGTGGTGGGAAGAGAGAGTTTGAATACCTCCGGAATCGTCTCATTGACAAACGTTCCGGAGCCGCGGCCGCGCCGAATGAGTCCCTCCTGCTCCAGGACACCGAACGCCTGACGGAGCGTGATGCGCGAGACCGACGTTTGAGCGGCCAGTTCTTCCAGCGTGGGGATGCGAAAGCCCGGCGCCCAGGCGCCCGATTGAATGTTCCGGCGAAAAATTGCCGCGACTTGCAAGAACAGGGGCTGCTGGCTGCGAGAGAAAATATTCTGCGTATTCATAGCGCTTGATCACGACCGCATGCGTGCCCTTCGCAAGCTCAGAGCATAGTGCCATGACTTTATATGCTAGATGCGGCCTCCCACGGGGATCCGTCGGGTCTCCCGGAAAAACATCCATCCTGACAAAGGCATATAAATAGGTTTATGATATCTTGAGGCAGTTCAGTGAGGAATGCGATGCGACGATGGACACGGCGGCCCGAGGGGTCCACTTGGGGCGACTTCGGTGAGGACGACGAGATCGGGCGATTGAACCTGCTCACCGAGGAAAAGGTCCTGCAGGGCATTCGCGAGGTGAAGGTCGGGAAGGTCTTCTGCCTGTCGCTTCCGCTCGACCTGCCGGGCGGAAATGCGCTCAACCCCCGTCGCCATCCTCCGTCGCTGTCGCCGACGTACAAGGAAGGGCGTCCCTACATGAACGTCCAGATGGGTGATGGCGATCCCGCGGTGGTGGATGTCCTGTCCGACGATCAGGTCACGCTTTGCCTGCAGTATTCCACCCAGTGGGATGGTCTCAGCCACATCGGCTCGCGCTTCGATGTCGAGGGTGACGGGCAGGAGCGCAAGGTGTACTACAACGGCTACCGCGCGGGCGAGCACGTGCTGGGAGGCGAAGTCGAGCACGATCCCGCGGGTTGCCTCCATGCCGCGAGCGGGGCGCTGAAGCTTGGCATCGAGCGCTATGCGGAAAAGGGTATGCAGGGCCGCGGCGTGCTGGTGGATCTCGCGCGCCACTTCGCCCAAGGGCGAACCTTGGTGGATTACGAGAAGCTGATGAACGTCGTTGCCGCGGACAAGGTGGACATCACGCCCGGAGACATGCTGGTTCTTCGCACAGGCTTCGCGGAGTCGGTGATGCAGATGAACGGCAATCCCGACCATGAGGCGCTCGGCAAGGCGGGGGCGGTGCTCGACGGGGCGGATGAACAGCTGCTGGGGTGGATATCGTCGTCGGGTGTCGCAGCGATCTGTGCCGACAACTACGCGGTCGAGGCCTATCCCGCCCAAACCACCGGTCCGCGCCGATCGCTTCTGCCCTTGCACCACCACTGCCTGTTCAAGCTCGGCGTGCCGCTGGCAGAGCTTTGGTATCTCAAGGAACTGGCGGATTGGCTCCATGCCCATCAACGCAGCGGATTTCTCCTGACCGCTCCGCCGCTTCGCCTGCCCGGTGCCGTGGGTTCGCCGGTCACGCCCATCGCGACGGTCTGAGAACCCGGATCGACCTGTGAGCCTGAACAATCCGGCGATATGAGCGTTTCGTCTGAATCCCCTTGTTTCCCGGCCATGCTGGCCGGGCACGCGAAGACCCTTGCCGGCCATGCTGCCCTGATCGACCGCGGCCGCGTCGTCACTTACGAGGAACTGGATGTCCGCAGCCGCGCTCTGGCTGCGGGTCTGTCGGCGCTTGGCGTCGAACGCGGCGACCGCGTCGCCGTCTGGTTGCCCAACTGTGCCGCGTGGCTCTTGAGCTTCCTGGCTTGCGCACGGCTGGGCGCCGTGGTGTTCGCGGTCAACACCCGGTTTCGCGCGCAGGAAGTCGAAGACATCCTGGGGCGTGGCAAGGTGGACTGGCTGGTGTTCTGGCCCGACTTCAAGGGCATAGCCTTCACGTCGATCTTGAAGGACGTGGGCGAGGACAGCCTGGCGCGGGTCAAGGGAGTTGTCTGTTACGGCGAGGATGCTGCGACGCCTGTGGCGCCCACGGTGTGCGGTCGCCCGGCGCACCGGTTCGACGAGCTGCTGCGCACGCGGGAAGAGGCCGCGGATGTCCGCGAATCGGAACTGGCCGCAAGCGGCGCACTGGTGTTCACCACATCGGGAACGACGTCGCTGCCCAAATTCGTCCTGCACCTGCAGCAGACACTGATCCTGCACGGACACGCCGTCGCGCAAGCTTTCGGCTACGACCGCTCCACATGCGTGCTGGCCAGCACGCCGTTTTGCGGTGCGTTCGGGTTTGCCACGCTGCTGGGCGCGCTCGCGGCCGGCGCGACGATCGTTTCCGATCCGGTTTTCGATCCCGCGCAAGCTCTCGATGCGGTCCGCCGGTACCGCGTCACCCATACGTTCGCCAACAACGAATCGATCGCGAAGATGCTCACGGCTTCGACCTGCGCGGAAGATTTCGCGTCCGTGAAATTCTTCGGCTTCGCGAGCTTCTCGCCCTCCATGGGCGGCCTCGTCGAGCAGGCGAGCGCGAGGCGCCTGGAACTGGCGGGCCTGTACGGCTCGAGCGAACTCAACGCCCTGACGGCGGCGCAGGCCCGCCGATCGGACGCGACGGGTGATTGGACGCCCTACCAGCACCAGCCCGGCGGCCTGTTGGTGCACCCCGACGCCCGCGTGCGGGCGTGGGACGAGGAGCGCGGCTGCGCGCTTGCGCACGGAGAGGTCGGATCGATCCAGATCCTCTCGCCCTGTGTCATGGCCGGCTACCTCGATCAGCCGGATGCAACGGCCAAGGCGTTCACGCCGGACGGCTACTTTCGCACGGGAGACGTGGGCGTCACGGTGAGCGATCGGCACTTCATCTTCCATTCACGGGCGGGCGATGCCCTGCGCCTGTCCGGCTTCCTGGTGAATCCGGCGGAGATCGAGGCCGTCGTCGACACATTGCCGGGCATCGCATCCTCGCAGGTGGTCGATGGCCCCGACGGCAAGAGCGCCGTTGCGTTCGTCATCCTCCAACACGGCGCGGCCGCCGACGAGGGCAAATGGAAAGCGCTGTGCAAGCAGCGAATGGCCGGCTTCAAGGTGCCCAGCCGCTTCATCGTGCTCGAGGAATTCCCGACCGTGGTCAGTGCGAACGCCCTCAAGATTCAGC
>JAMPXR010000223.1 GCA_023701085.1 Ramlibacter sp.
CGCGCAGCCTCGATCGCCGCGTTGAGCGCCAGCAGATTGGTCTGCGCCGCGATCTCCTTGATGACGTTGGCGATCGACGAGATCTCCGCGGCGCGGTTCTCGAGCGAACGGATCTTCTCTGCCGCAGCGGACACCGAACCAGCGATGCGTTGCATCTCCTCGGTGGCGTGGGTCACCTTGGCCTCGCCGCTCTCGGCCAGCGCCGCCGCCGACGACGAGTTGCCTTCGGTATCGCGGGCGCTGTCGGAAATGTGATTGATCGACACCGTCATCTGCTCGATCGCCGCCGCCATCGACGAGGTCGAGTCGGCCTGGCGATGGGCCGCCTGCGCCACCTGGTCGGAAGCATGGGCGATGTTCTCCGCCGTGCCCTTGAGCTCGATTGCGCCGCCCGAGATCTCCCTCACCATGTCACGGATGGAACGCAGCATCTGGGTCAGGCCATGGAGCAGGCTGCCGGACGGTGCGTTGCGCATCTCGACGGTAAGGTCGCCAGCCGCCGCCCGCTCCATCAGCTGCAGCGCCTCGGCCGGCTCGCCGCCGATCTGACGCAGCACCGAGCGCGCCACCAGCACCGCAATGCCGACGATGAGCGCCAGCAGCACCACGCCGACACCGAGGTCGAACAGCAGGCGCTGGTAGACCGCCGCATCGACATCGTCGACATAGACGCCGGTGCCTATCACCCAGCCCCAGGGCTTGAACGTGGAGACGTACTGCAGCTTGGCCACCGGCTGAGTCGTACCCGGCCGCGGAAAGGCGGTATCGACAAAACCGCTGCCCTGGCTGCTGGCAGTCTGGGTGAGGTCCTTGATGGTGAAGCGACCGTCGCCGTCGCGCAGGTCGAGCTTGCTCTGCCCCTTCCACTCCGGCCGGAAGGGATGCATCACCGACACGCCGTCCAGGCTCCAGATGTACATGTACTCGGCCTTGCCATCGACGCCGCCGTAACGCATCGCCGCCAGCGTCGCGGCCGCACGGGCGCGGGCCTCGTCCTCGCTGAGCGTCCCCTTTGCGGCCTGGCCGTGATAGTCGGCGACGATCTGTTCGGCGGACTGGACGATGGCCTGGATCTGGGCGCGCCGTCCGTCCATCAAGTCACGCTTGACGCCCATCGCGCCGATGAAATTGGTGAGCAGCAGCCCGATCAGCGCGGCAACCACCAGCAGCGTGATACGGGTTCTAAGCTTGAGTTTGTCCAGCATGATGCGACTCCCTGATTGCCGCACGTCCGTCTGCGGTGCAGACATCGGCGTTCGTCCTAACACTTAACGGACGGGTCCGATCTGACTTTAGTGTTCCGCACCGGCTACCGCCAGCGGTTTCCGCCGAACGGCGGAAAATGCCGTATGCATCCCCGAACGCAAGCGGGCCGCGCTCCAAGATGGAACGCGGCCCGCTGTAGTGCACTACCGGGAGCTTAGTCTTCGACCACTTCGGCGACCACGACGCCGATTGCGACGTCGGGATCCTTGGTGAGTGCCAGACAGTGGTCGCCGTTGGCGATCAGGTACAGGTTGAAGCCCGGCGCGGTCAGCGCCGGCCCCAGGCGCGGCGGCATGTCGTCGTCGGAACAATAGGTGAAGCGCAGGTTGGGCCAGCGCACGCGCATGGTACTGACCACCGCCTCACCGGCGCCCTGCTCGGACACCATCGCGGCGACGGCGCCCAGGATATCGTTGCTGATCATGCCTCAGCCTCCTCGTCGGCGGTGAACTGGGCAAGGCTGGGCGCTTCGCGGCCGATCACCTTGGCCAGCCAGGGCGGCGGACGCTTCAGCGTGCCCTGCAGCTGCCGCAGCACTTCGCGGGCCTCGCCGCCGACCGGGAACTTGACCGGGTGGATGCCGGCACGCACCACCTTGGCGGCAGCCGGGCCGCCGATGGACTGCATGTAGGCGAGATGACAATCACCGATCAGCGCGGCGCGGGCGACATTGCGGTCGTCGGCCTCGTCGGCGGCTTCAGTGCTGCGCACGGCGGTCAGCCAGATGCCTTCTTCGGTCACCTGGTACACCAGGAAGCGCGTGCAGGAGCCGAAATGGCCGTCGAGCAGTTCCCCGGTGTTGGATGCGACCGCAACGCGCAACGCCCCTTCGCAGGCGGGCACATCACTGTCGGGAACGGGCTCGCCGTCGCTCAGCCCCTCGCCCCACAGGAAGCGCACCGCGGCCTTGAGCGCGCCGGCGTCGACACCGGGATCCACGATCTCGTCGCCCTGCAGCAGCGCCTTGAGATCCTCGACCGTGACGCGGGCGAGCTTTTCATCGGTAACGGGCAGGCCGAGCCGGTCGCCCAGGGCGCGAACGAAGGCAACGACTTCGACGCCGGGCAGTGCGCGCGCCGCCATGGCGATGCGCAATGCGGCCTCACGGGTAACGGGACTGCCGTGCGGGCTAGCGGTATTCATGACGAGCCTCATCGGAATTCGGGCTGAAAGAAGGGGACCGCCCCTTGGGCGGCCCCGTTGTCGCACTTAGGCCGCGATCGGCACGATACAGGCGTCGCCTGCAGGACAGACGGCCAGGCACTGGGGCTCGTCGAACTCGCCTTCGCACTCGGTACAGGTGTCCTTGTTGATCTTGAAGATGCCGCCCTTGTCGGTGATCGACTTGGTCGGGCACACCGGCTTGCAGTCGCCACAGGACGTGCATTCGTCCAGCACAATTTTCAGAGCCATGATTCTTTCTCCAGTGAAAACGCGCCCTTACTCGGGCGCATCCACACGCTTGGCGCGCACGGTGATCGGCAGCTTGGGCGGAGCATCCAGCGGCTCGACGTAGTACTCGCCGCCGTTGAGCAGCTTGAGCGCACCACCCCACTTGTCAGCCTGATCGAACTCGATGGAGACGATGTCGTCCTCGAGGTCGCGCTTGGGCAGGTAGAACGACAGCCCACCGGCAGCGGTCTTGCGGATCATGATGTTGGCCACAACTCATCTCCAGTTGAGCGCGCGCAGACACCGTGGCGCCTGCGTGCGGGATTCGCAAACGTGAAAGCGGGACGGGGGCCCGAAGGCGCCCGTCCCGGGATCGCTGATTAGCGAACGAGGTCGTAGTTGTAGTCGGTGGTACCCATGCCGCGGGTTTCGTCGTCCAGACGCTCGAGGACGGCGTTCACCAGGGTGGTCAGCACGTACATCGCGCCTTCGTAGCCCAGGGTCGTCATGCGGTGCAGGTGGTGACGGTCGAAGATCGGGAAGCCGAGGCGGATCAGCGGAACCTCGAATTCCTTGCCCTTGTAGACCGTGTCACGCTGGATGTACTTACCGTAGGAGTTGCCGATCAGGAAATCGGGCTTCTCGGTGAAGCACAGGGAGCGCATGTGCCACAGATCGTTACCGACGTAGATCTTGCAGTTGGCGCCGTGCTTGTAGCCGTCGAGCACCTTCTGCACCGCCTTGCCCCAGCGCTTGTTGGCGTTGTTCGACAGGATGTGGATCGGCTCAGCACCCAGTTCGAGCAGGATCTTGACCATGCCGATGACGAAGTCGGGATCGCCGTACAGCGCGAACTTCTTGCCATGCAGCCAGGTGTGGGAGTCCTGCATCATGTCGACCAGGCGGCCGCGCTCGAGGGCCAGCTCTTCCGGGATCGCCTTGCCGGTGATCTCGGAGACCTTCATCAGGAACTCGTCGGTCCAGTCCAGGCCCATCGGAATGTTGAGCTTGGGCACGTCGTGGTTCCACACGGTCTCGGCGAACTTCTTCGACTTGTCCGACTGCCACGGCTGGAGGAACACCGTGTTGAGCGCGTTCGGCGCATCGCTGATCTCGTCCATGGTGGTGCCGCCGGAGTACATGCGGAACTCGCCGTCGGACGGGGTATCGAGGACGTCGCTCGGGTCGGACAGCAGGGTCGCATCGACGCCCATCTGACCCATCATGCGCTTGATGACGCGGTAGTTGCCGAGGTAGGTTTCGAAGCCCGGCACGAAGTTCAGCTTGCCGTTGCTGCCGATCACCTTGCCTTCCATCTTGTTCAAGGTGAAGAAGCGGGCGATGCCTTCGAACATGTTGTCCCAGCCGGTGGTGTGGCTACCGACGAAGGACGGGGTGTGGGCGAACGGAACCGGGTATTCCTGGGGAACGTGACCGGCCTTCTTGGCGTTGTTGATGAAGGCGTTCAGGTCGTCGCCGATCACCTCGGCCATGCAGGTGGTGGAGACCGCGATCATGTCGGGCTTGTAGATCGCCTTGGCGTTCTCGAGGCCGTCGAACATGTTCTTCTGGCCGCCGAACACCGCGGCATCTTCCGTCATGGAGTCGGACACGCAGGAGACCGGTTCCTTGAAGTGACGGTTGAAGTAGGTGCGGAAGTAGGCGACGCAACCCTGCGAACCATGCACGTAGGGCATCGTGTTCTTGAAGCCGAGCGAGCACAGCACCGCGCCCAGCGGCTGGCAAGCCTTGGCGGGGTTGATGGTGATCGCTTCGCGCTTGAAGTTGATGTCCTGGTATTCCTTGGACGTCGTCCATTCGAACGTTTCCAGAACCTTGTCGGCCGGAACGCGCTCTTCGTACAGGTCCTGCTTGCGCTTCAGGTTTTCCTTGTAGTCGTCGTCACGGAACAGCGGGTAACACGGCTTGATATCGTCTACGGCTTGCATTTTTTCAGCTCCTTAACCCGGCCAGCAATCTGTGGACACGGGTTTGAGTGCATTCGACACCTGCTGCGCCGACCCCGGCGCAGCAGGTCCATCCGGAAGGTCGATCAGGCGGCAGCCTTCACTTCCTCGGTCGCTTCGGTCTTCTTCCACGGCGGGGTCTGCTTGCCCCAGCACGGGTTGTTCAGGGTCATGTCCATGTCGCGCGCGAAGATCGCGAAACCGTCATAACCGTGATACGGACCGGAGTAGTCCCAGCTGTGCATCTGGCGGAAGGGGATGCCCATCTTCTGATAGATGTACTTTTCCTTGATGCCGGAACCGACGAGGTCGGGCTTGATGCGCTTGACGAACTCTTCCAGCTCGAAGCCGGTGACGTCGTCGTACAGCAGGGTCGCATTGCCCATTTCCTGGATGGTGCGGTCGTAGTCGTCGTTGTGGGCGAACTCGTAACCGGTACCCACG
>JAMPXR010000224.1 GCA_023701085.1 Ramlibacter sp.
ACCCAGGGGCCGCCCGGCGTGTTCATCATGGACTGCGAGACCTTCGAGATCCTGGGGCGCTGGGAGATCGAGCGCGGGCCGCAAAAGCTGCACTACGACTTCTGGTGGAACCTGCCGCGCGACTACATGGTGTCCAGCGAATGGGCCCTGCCGCCGCAGTTCGAGAACGGCATCGTCCCGGAAGATCTGCTGGCCAACCGGTATGGCCATTCGGTGCATTTCTGGGACCTGCGCGAGCGCAGGCACGCGCAGGCCATCGACCTCGGCGCCAACCACCAGATGGCGCTCGAGATCCGTCCCGCGCACGACCCCACGCGGGAATACGGTTTCATCGGCGTGGTGGTCGACACGACCAACCTGGAAGGCTCGATCTGGACCTGGTACCGCGAGAACGGCCAGTTCCACATCAAGAAGACCGCGACCGTTCCGCCCGAACCGGCGCAGGCCGAGAAACTGCCGCCGCTGCTCAAGGGCTTCGGTGCCGTGCCGCCGCTGATCAGCGACATCGACCTGTCGCTCGATGACCGGTTCCTGTACGTGGCGTGCTGGGGCACGGGCGAATTGCGGCAGTACGACGTGACCGATCCGATGAAGCCGGCGCTGGCCGGCAGCGTGCGCATCGGCGGCATCGCGCAGCATGTGCCGCACCCGAGCGGCAAGCCGTTCGGCGGCGGACCGCAGATGACCGAGATCAGCCGGGACGGCCAGCGCGTTTACTTCACCAACTCGCTGTACAGCGCCTGGGACCCGCAGTTCTATCCCGACGGCGTGCCCGGCGTGCAGGCGATGTGCCATGTCGGCGGCAACGGCGGCGGCATCACGCTGGATCCGCAGTTCTACGTCGACTTCGGGCCGGACTACGGCGCGCACCAGATCCGCCTGCAGGGGGGCGACTGCTCGACCGATTCCTTCTGCTACACCTCGGCTTGAACGCGACCGCGCTCTGGCTCACGATCATCGCCCTCGGTGTCTATCACGGTCTGAACCCCGCGATGGGATGGCCGCTGGCGGTGGCCAACGGCATGGCCGCGCGCCGGGGCGGCGCGGTGTTCGCGACCCTGCTGCCGCTGGGCGGCGGGCATTTCGCCGCCATGGCGGTCGTGCTCCTGCCGTTCGCCTGGCTCGGCTGGTACGCGCAGTCGAGCCGCGCCATCCGCCTGGTCGCGGCGGCGCTGGTCCTGCTGTTCGGCGTCTACAAGCTCATCGCGCGACGCCATCCGCGGGCGCTGGCGCGCATCCGTCCGGCGCAGCTGGCCTGGTGGTCGTTCCTGATGGCCACCGCGCATGGAGCCGGGCTGATGTTGGTGCCGTTCATGCTGGGGCTGTGTGCGACGGCGCCGCCGGGCGCACAGGCGAGCGGCATCGCCCGGACGCGCGACCTGGGCCACACCGCCGTCATGAACTACCTGGCGCAGTCGGATCTCGCCACCGCGGCCGTGGTCGCGGCGGCGCACTCGCTGGCGATGCTGCTGGCCGGCGCCGCCATGGCCTGGGCCGTGTACCGCTACCTGGGGCTGCGCTTTCTCAGACGCGCCTGGTTCAATCTGGATTCCATTTGGGGGGCCAGTCTGGTCATCGCCGGCGCGGCAGGGATCGGCATGGCCTTGTGACATGGGCCGCGTGCGGCACACTTCGAGGCATACGCAACTCGAGGCCCCTGAGATGACCGCCGAAGACCTCGCGCAGACCTGGCTGGTGCGCAGCCCGCCGGTGGCCGCCGCCCAAGCCGCGC
Source organism: Ramlibacter sp. (assembly GCA_023701085.1). Lineage (GTDB taxonomy): Bacteria > Pseudomonadota > Gammaproteobacteria > Burkholderiales > Burkholderiaceae_C > Ramlibacter. The sequence continues at coordinate 1,733 of JAMPXR010000224.1, forward strand.
GCCGCCCCATCGTGGCACTGGAGTCCACCCTCATCGCGCATGGCATGCCCTACCCGGAGAATGTCGGCACGGCGCGCGCGGTGCAGGCTTTGATCCGCAGCATGGGCGTGGAGCCGGCCACCATCGCGGTGATCGGCGGGCGCATCCGCATCGGACTTTCCGACGACGAGCTGGAATTGCTGGGCCGCTCGGGCCAGGCGCAAAAAGTCAGCCGCCGCGACCTGCCGGCCGTGTTGGCCGGCGGCGAGCTCGGCGCCACCACCGTGGCCGGCACGATGATCTGCGCCGCGCTGGCCGGCATCGAGGTCTTCGTGACCGGCGGCATCGGCGGCGTGCACCGCGGCGCGCAGGAAACCTTCGACATCTCGGCCGACCTGCAGGAACTGGCGAAGACTTCGGTCGCGGTGGTCTGCGCCGGCGCCAAGTCGATCCTCGATATCGCCCTGACGCTGGAATACCTGGAAACGCAGGGCGTGCCGGTGCTCAGCTGCGAACAGGACAACTTCGCCGCCTTCTATGCGCGCGACAGCGGTTTTCGCGCGGACCATCGCCTGGACGACCCGGCGCAGCAGGCGCGCTTCATCCGCACCAAATGGGACCTGGGCCTCGCGGGCGGCGTGGTGCTCAGCGCGCCGGTGCCGCAAGCGGCGGCGATGGCGCGCGAGGAGATCGATGCGGTGACCCTGCAGGCGCTGGCCGAAGCCCGGCGCAAGGGCGTCACCGGCAAGGCCGTCACGCCCTTCTTGCTGGACCGCATCAAGCTGCTGACGGGCGGGCGCAGCCTCGCGGCCAACGTCGCGCTGGTGAAGCACAACGCCGAAGTGGGAGCAAGGCTGGCGCTCGCGCTGGCACAGGCGGGACGTGGGGCGGGCGCGGCTTCGCCGTGATGCGCACCGCGCCCGCGGACCGCAGCGGCTACCCCTGCATGTGCCGCCTGAATTCCGCCGGGCTCGCGCCGGTCCACTGCCTGAACGCCCGGATGAAACTCTTCTCGTTGCGAAACCCCGTGGCCGCCGCGACCTGCTTGACCGGGCTGGCGCTGCGATAGAGCAGGTCCTTCGCGCGCTCGCAGCGGACCTCGTCCTTGAGCCGCTGCAGGCTCGCGCCTTCTTCCTTGAGCTGCCGGTGCAGCGTGCGCGGCGACATGTGCAACATGGCCGCCAGCCCGTCCGCGCCATGGGTCTCGGCGGGCCGGGCCGCCAGCGCCTGGCGCACTTGCTGGACGATCAGCCGGTCGCGCCGGTATTGCCGCACCGTGAGCGGCAATGCGTGCTGCAGCATCAGGCGCAGCGCCTTTTCGTCGCGCCGCAGCGGCAGCGCGAGGTAGCGGGCGTCGAAGCCGATCTCGGCGCGCGGCGCGCCGAACGTCACCGGCCCCGGAAACAGCAGCGGGTACACGTCGGCATGGGCGGGCGCGGCGAACGGAAAGCGCGCGCCCAGCAGCGGAATGCGCGAGTCCACGTACCAGCAGGCCAGGCCGTGGATGTTGCGCAGCACATGCACCAGGCAGAATTCGCGGCCTTCGGCGCCGTCGGCCAGCGGGCCGCGCTCCTCGATGGCGATGGCGGCGCGCCCGGCCGCCACCGCCAGCTCCAGCCGGATGTTGTCGGCCAGCAGCGCGTGATGGCGGCACCAGCGCCCCAGCGCGACGCCCAGGTCGGGCGAGCTGAGCGAGGCACGCGCCAGCATGCCGTAGCTGCCCCAGGGCAGCGGCCGCGAGAAGGCCCCCAGGGCCTCATCGTCGAGCTGCCGCATCGCGGTCGCCGACAGCACCTCCATTTGCCGGGACGTCATGCGGGCCTGCTTCCGATGCAGCATGGCTGGCGTGATCTGTGCCAGTTCCAGGGCTTCGCCCGGGTCCCGGCCGTAGTGCCGGTACGCCGCCACGATAGCTCGGCCAAAAGCCATCGGTGTGGCGGCCCTGGGGCTGTCGGCGGGCGCGCGGGGCATTGCGGATCGCATGCCGCAGTCTCCGATATCGTGGCGTGATTTGCAACCTGGCTGGCGGCCCCATCTGCCCCGGCGGGTTTAAGCTCGCGCCTTGGCGCTAAGGTAGAGGCCGTGCCCGGCCGCCCCTGCCAACGCCGAGGAAAGCCATGCCCGTTCTTGAATCGCTGCTCAACCCCCGCTCCGCCGAATTCCAGGCCAATGCCGCCGCCATGCGCGCGCTGGTCGACGACCTGGGGCTGCAGGTGGCCCGGCATGCGGAAGGCGGCGGCGAAATCGCGCGGGCCAGGCACATGGCGCGCGGCAAACTCTCGCCGCGCGACCGCGTGGCCACGCTGCTGGATCCCGGCACGCCCTTCCTGGAACTGGCGCCCATGGCGGGCCACGGCCTGTTCAACGGCGACGCGCCCTGCGGCGGCATCATCGCCGGCGTCGGGCGCGTGAGCGGGGTCGACTGCATGATCGTGTGCAACGACGCCACGGTGAAGGGCGGCACCTACTTCCCGATCACCGTCAAGAAGCACCTGCGGGCGCAGGAGATCGCGCAGCAGAACCGCCTGCAGTGCATCTACCTGGTGGACTCGGGCGGCGCCAACCTGCCCACGCAGGACGACGTGTTCCCCGACCGCGAGCACTTCGGCCGCATCTTCTACAACCAGGCCAACCTGAGCGCGCAGGGCATCGCGCAGATCGCGGTGGTGATGGGCTCGTGCACCGCCGGCGGCGCCTACATGCCGGCGATGAGCGACGAGACCATCATCGTGAAGAACCAGGGCACGATCTTTTTGGGCGGGCCGCCCCTGGTGAAGGCCGCCATCGGCGAGGTCGTGTCGGCCGAAGACCTGGGCGGCGGCGACGTGCACACGCGCCTGTCGGGCGTGGCCGACCACTTGGCGCAGAACGACCTGCACGCGCTGGCGCTGGCGCGCCAGGCGGTGGCGACCCTGAACCGCGGCAAGAAGATCGAGCAGCAGCTGCGCGAGCCGAGGCCGCCCCGCTACGACCCGCGCGAGCTCTACGGTGTGGTGCCCAGCGACACGCGCAAGCCCTACGACGTGCACGAGATCATCGCGCGCATCGTCGACGACTCCGAGTTCCACGAGTTCAAGGCGCGCTACGGCACCACGCTGGTGTGCGGCTTCGCCCACATCGAGGGCATGCCGGTGGGATTCATCGCCAACAACGGAATCCTGTTTTCCGAGAGCGCGCAGAAATGCGCGCACTTCATCGAACTGTGCTGCCAGCGCAAGGTGCCGCTGGTGTTCCTGCAGCACATCACCGGCTTCAGGGTCGGGCGCAAGTCCGAGAACGAGGGCATCGCCCGCCATGGCGCCAAGATGGTGACCGCGGT
>JAMPXR010000225.1 GCA_023701085.1 Ramlibacter sp.
CGCGAATACGATCCGCAGTCCTACCACACCGACGAAGAAGCGGCGAAATCCTCGCCGTTCGGCGGCCTGATCGCCAGCGGCTGGCAGACCTGCGGCGTGGCGATGCGGCTGATGTGCGACGGCTACCTGCTGCAGACCTCGTGCATCGGGTCGCCCGGGCTCGACGAGCTGCGCTGGTTCAAGCCGGTGCGACCGGGCGACGCGCTGCGGCTGAAATCGACGGTGCTCGAACAGGCGCCGTCACAGAAGGACGCGACCCGTGGCACGGTGAAATTCCGTTGGGACGTGCTCAACCAGAAGGATGAAGTCGTGTGCTCCATGACGGGCCGGCAGCATTACCGTCGGCGTGCCCCGGCGATGGGTTAGGACTCATCCCGCGCGAATCCTGCCTGATTGGAGTCGGCCGTCGAGTGGGAGCCACGCGGCACGTGGCTGTTACGAGTTGCCCCACATGGGACGCCTTCTCGGGTGACGCTCCAGGCCGGTCTGTCATCTTTGCAGCGGGCTCAACCGTTATGTGGATGAGCCAATCGCTTGGCGCAAACCCGATTCCCGGTAACTCAGAAAGCTGTCATGAAAAACCTGTTGACCCTCCTGGCGGCAGTCGCCGCCGTGTCTTTCTCCCTGTCCGCTGGCGCCGCACCCGACGCCGACGCGGCCAACAAGGCGCTCAAGGACAACGGCTGCACCAAGTGCCACTCGATCGACAAGGCCAAGAAGGGGCCCGCGCTCAAGAAGATCGCGGCCGACAACAAGGGCAAGGCCGACGCCGAAGCCAAGCTGACCAAGTTCCTCACGACCGGACCGAAGGTGAAGATGGAGGACGGGTCGGAGGAAGAACACAAGGCCGTCAAGGACGCGGCCACGGTGAAGAACCTGGTGCAGTTCATTCTGGCGCAGTAACAGCGGCCCGCTCGCCCGTTCCGGGCGCAGGTCCCCGGCCCCCGTCAGCGGCACCGAGGCACCGCCTCAGTGCCGCTCGTACTGCGTCTTTCCGAACAGGATCTCGCGGGCCTTGTCGTCGGTGATCGGGCGGCGGAATTGCGCCAGGACTTTCAGGCCGCGCTGGACGGCCGGCCGCTGAGCCAGCTTGTCGAACCAGGCCTGCAGGTACGGATACTCGCCCAGCACGATGCCCTGCCGCTCCCAGCTGCGCAGCCACGGAAACACGGCGATGTCGGCGATGGAGTACACGCCGCCGCCGATGAATTCATTCTGCGACAGACGCCGGTCGATCACGGAATAGATCCGCCGCGCTTCGTTGCTGTAACGGTTGATGGCGTACTCGACCTTTTCCGGGGCATAGAGTCGGAAGTGGTGCACCTGGCCCAGCATGGGGCCGACTGTGCCCATCTGGAACATCAGCCACTGCAGCACCTCGTACTTGGCACGGTCGCCCTGCGGCAGCAATTTGCCGGTCTTGGCGGCGAGGTACAGCAGGATCGCGCCCGACTCGAAGAGCGAGATCGGCTTGCCATCCGGCCCGTCGGGGTCGGTGATGGCGGGAATCTTGTTGTTCGGACTGATCTCCAGGAACTCGGGCTTGAACTGGTCGCCCGCGGCTATGTTGATCGCAAGGGCGCGGTAGGCGAGGCCGCATTCCTCCAGCATGATGTGGACCTTGTGGCCATTCGGGGTGGGCCAGGAGAAGACGTCGATCATTGGAACCTTTCGGGTCGTCGGACACATAATGCGACTTTAGGCGAAGCGCCGGCCTTATGTTCGATCGCATCAAGAAGGCTATCTTCCGGGCGGGCAGCCAACCCGACGAGCCGGCTGTGTCGGGATCTCATCCGACGCACGGTCCGGCATCGGAATGGGCCGCGACGCAGGGCTTCGGATTCTCGGTGGACCGCTCCGGATGCGGCATGTCGCTGGAAGGCCACATCAGCGCTCGGCCCTGGCGCCTGCAGCTGGGAAGCCCCTCGCGCCACTACATACGGGGCCAGGAGGTGCGGGCGCGCGCCGACCTGCGCATAGACCCGGATGTGGCCGTGGTCGTGATGAGCCGCCCGCTCAAGGAGGCGCTCGAGAAGCAGGCCTATCGCATCTACACCGACAACTTGCAGACTTCCGTGGACTCGCACTTGCCGGAAGAGATGCGCTGGCTCGCGATTTACGAGGAGATCGCCTGGGACGGTCCGCCCGAAGGCTTCGGGGAGCGCTTCGCGGCCATGGCGGCGCGCCGCGAAAATGCGCTGGCCTGGCTCAGCCCGGCGCTGGCGCGGCTGATGCTCCACTGGCCGCCGCCCGCGCCTGCGCCCGAGGTCCCCTTCATGATGCTGCTGATGCGCGGCAAGGCTTACCTGCGCATGGAGTATTCGCCGGCGGACCTGGCCACCTTGCAGCAGGCCGCGCTGGTTTTCACCAGCGCGTGCGAGTCCGCCATGAGCGCCTTCTCGGTCGACGTGGCGCTGTGAGCCGCCGGCGGCGGTGCGCTTGCTAGGCGTGGGCGCCGGAGGTCGCCGCGCCGCGGGTGGACACGCCGTGCTTGCCCAGCTCCCATTTGGCGATCGCGTTGCGGTGCACTTCGTCCGGACCGTCGGCGAAGCGCAGCGTGCGCGCCATGGCCCACGAGTGCGCCAGCGGAAAATCGCCGTTCACGCCGCCGCCGCCATGCGCCTGGATCGCCCAGTCGATCACCTGCAGGGCCATCGAGGGTGCCACCACCTTGATCATCGCGATCTCGGTCCTGGCCGTCTTGTTGCCCGCCACGTCCATCAGCCAGGCCGCCTTGAGCGTGAGCAGGCGCGCCATGTCGATCCTGCAGCGCGCCTCCGCGATGCGCTCCTGGGTCACGGTCTGCTGCGCGATGGTCTTGCCGAAGGCCACGCGCGCGCCGGCGCGTTTGCACATCAGCTCGAGCGCGCGCTCGGCCAGCCCGATCAGGCGCATGCAGTGGTGGATGCGCCCCGGGCCCAGCCGGCCCTGCGCGATCTCGAAGCCGCGGCCTTCGCCCAGCAGGATGTTCGACGCGGGCACCCGCACATTCTCGAAGTACATCTCCGCGTGGCCGTGCGGCGCGTCGTCGTAGCCGAACACCGTCAGCGGCCGCACGATGCGCACCCCTTTGCTGTCAGCCGGCACGAGGATCATGCTCTGCTGCGAGTGCTTGGGGGCCTGCGGGTCGGTCTTGCCCATGGTGATGAAAACCGCGCAGCGCGGGTCGGCCGCGCCGGAGATCCACCATTTGTGTCCGTTGATCACGTATTCGTCGCCGCGGCGTTCGATGCGCGTGCAGATGTTGGTGGCGTCGGACGAGGCAACTTCCGGCTCGGTCATGGCGAAGGCAGACCGAATCTGGCCCTCGAGCAGCGGCTTGAGCCAGCGCGCCTTGTTTTCTTCCGAGCCGTAGCGCGCGATCGTTTCCATGTTGCCGGTGTCGGGCGCCGAGCAGTTGAACACCTCGCTGGACCACATGACGCGCCCCATGATTTCGGCCAGCGGGGCGTACTCCTGGTTGGTCAGGCCCGCGCCCTCGTAGCCGGAGGCGGCGGCGCTGTCCACCGGCAGGAACAGGTTCCACAGGCCGGCGGCGCGCGCCTTGGGCTTGAGCTGCTCGATGGTCTGCAGCGGGCTCCAGCGCTTGCCGGCCTTCGTGTTGGCGTCGAGCTCCTGCTGGAATTGGACTTCCGCGGGGTAGATGTAGTCGTCCATGAACTTCAGCAGCTTGGCCTGAAGTTCCTTCGTTTTCGCTGAGTATTCGAAATCCATGATGTTTCCTCTGGTGTGATGCGTTGATCGCGGTCAGGCGCGCTGCGCGAAGGTCCAGGCCAGCTCGGCCATGGGGCGCGCGCCCGCTCCGGACTGGGCGGCCTGCGCGCTCGAGGCGGTGCCGGCCTCCGCACGTTTGGCGATGCCCTGCAGGATCGCCGCAATGCGGAACAGGTTGTAGGCCATGTAGAAATTCCAGTCGGCCTCGAGCGCCTGCAGCGTCGCGAGGCCCGTGCGCTCGCAATAGCGGCGGATGTAGTCGCTTTCGGATGGGATGCCCAGCGCGGCCAGGTCCAGGCCGCCGATACCGCGAAACGATCCGTGCGGGATGTGCCACGCCATGCAGTGGTAGCTGAAGTCGGCCAGCGGATGGCCCAGCGTCGACAGCTCCCAGTCCAGGACGGCGACGATGCGCGGCCGGTCGCGGTCGAACATGAGGTTGTCGAGGCGATAGTCGCCGTGAACGATGGCCACCTTGCTGTCGTCGCGCGCCGCCGCGGGGATGTGCGCCGGCAGCCACTCGACCAGCTGCTCCATTTCCGGGATGGGCTGGCTCATGGGGCCGGCGCCGTCGGCCGACGCCTTGTACTGCTTGCTCCAGCGCCCGATCTGGCGGTCGAAGTAGTTGCCGGGCTTGCCGTAGTTCGCCAGTCCGCGCTCGGCGAACTTCACCGTGTGCAGCGCCGAAATGACGCGGTTCATCTCGTCGTAGATCGCGGCGCGCTCCGACGGGCTCATGCCGGGCAGCGCCTGGTCCCACAGCACGCGGCCCTGCATGAACTCCATGATGTAGAAGGCGCGGCCGATCACCGATTCGTCCTCGCACAGGCAGTACATGCGCGGCACGGGCACGTCGGTGCCGGCCAGCCCGCGCATCACGGCGAACTCCCGCTCCACCGCGTGGGCCGACGGCAGCAGTTTGGCAACCGGGCCCGGCTTGGCGCGCATCACATAGCTTTGGCGCGGTGTCACCAGCCGGTAGGTGGGATTGGACTGGCCGCCCTTGAACATCTCCACGGTGAGCGGCCCGGCAAATCCTTCCAGGTTCTGCGCCAGCCAGGCCGTCAACGCCGCCGTGTCGAAAGCGTGGGTGGCGGAGACCGGGCGAGTGCCGATGAAGTCGTCGAATTCGCTCAAGGGGCCGTCCTCAGTTGTCCGCTTCGATGATGCGCATCAGCGCCTCGCGGTTGCGCACCACGAGCCCGCCGGGCTCGATGCGGATCACGTTGTCCCGCTCCATGGCCTTGAGCTCCTGGTTGACGCGCTGGCGCGAGGCGCCCAGCAGCTGGGCCAG
>JAMPXR010000226.1 GCA_023701085.1 Ramlibacter sp.
CGAGTTCGACCGGTTCCGCTTCGAGGTCGACGACACCCAGAAGATCAAGGCCGACGTCTACGGCCACCACGGCCACCTCCCGCAGGGCGTGCTGAGGGTGGGCGACAAGGTCACGGCCAAGGTCGACATGGAAAAGCGCCACGCCACCATGCGCAACCACAGCGTCACCCACCTGATGCACAAGGCGCTGCGCGAGGTGCTGGGCGCGCATGTCCAGCAAAAGGGGTCGCTGGTCGATGCCGAGCGCACCCGCTTCGACTTCACGCACAACCAGCCGGTGACCGACGAGCAGGTCCGCGAGATCGAGCAGCGCGTCAACGCCGAAATCCTGGCGAACCAGGAAACGGTCGCGCGCGTGATGGACATCGAGGCCGCGCAGAAGACCGGCGCGATGATGCTGTTCGGCGAGAAATACGGCGAGAAGGTGCGGGTGATGGACATCGGCTCCAGCCGCGAACTGTGCGGCGGCACGCACGTGCGGCGCACCGGCGACATCGGCCTGTTCAAGGTGGTGGCCGAAGGCGGCGTGGCTGCCGGCATCCGCCGCATCGAAGCGGTGACCGGTGCGAATTCGCTGGCCTACCTGCAGCAGATGGAGGCCACGGTGAGCAGCGTGGCCGGCGCGCTCAAGTCCGGGCCGGGTGAACTGCAGGGCCGCGTGACGCAGGTCCTGGACCAGGTGCGCGCGCTGGAAAAGGAAGTCGCCCAGCTCAAGGGCAAGCTCGCCTCGTCGCAGGGCGACGAGCTGCTCGCGCAGGCGGTGGACGTCAAGGGCATCAAGGTGCTGGCGGCGCGCCTGGATGGCGCGGACGCGAAGACCTTGCGCGAGACCATGGACAAGCTCAAGGACAAGCTCAAGACCGCGGCCATCGTGCTGGCGGCGGTGGACGGCGGCAAGGTGCAGATCGCCGCCGGGGTCACCGCCGACCGCACGGGCAAGGTCAAGGCGGGCGAGCTGGTGAACTTCGTCGCGCAGCAGGTGGGTGGCAAGGGCGGCGGCAAGCCCGACCTGGCCATGGCCGGCGGCACCGACGCGAGCAAGCTGCCCGGCGCGCTGCAGTCCGTGCAGGCGTGGGTCGCCGAGCGCGCCTGAACCCGGTGATCAGCGCCTGGTGAACACCAGGTCCCACACCCCGTGCCCGAGCTTGAGGCCGCGATTCTCGAATTTCGTCAGCGGCCGGTAATGCGGCCGCGGCGCGTACCCCTCGGCCGTATTGGCCAGTTGTGGCTGCGCGCCCAGCACCTCCAGCATCTGCTGCGCATAGTGCTCCCAATCGGTCGCGCAGTGGATGTAGCCGCCAGCCTGAAGGCGTGAAGCCAGCCGTGCCACGAGCGCGGGCTGGATCAGCCGCCGTTTGTGATGGCGCAGCTTGTGCCAGGGGTCGGGAAAGAAGATGTGCACGCCGGCAAGGCTGCGCTGCGGCAGCATGTGTTCAATGACATCCACCGCGTCGTGCTGCACGATCCTGATGTTGCCCAGCTGTTGTTCGCCGATGCGCTTGAGCAGCGCGCCTACGCCCGGGTCGTGCACCTCGCAGCACAGGAAGTCCTTCTCGGGCATCAGCGCCGCGATGTGGGCCGTGGCTTCCCCCATGCCGAATCCGATTTCGAGAATGACGGGCGCGTCGCGTTCGAACGCCTGCGTGAAATCCAGCGGCCGCGGCTGGTACGGAATGACGAAGCGCGGGCCGAGCTCCGTCAGCGCCCTGGCCTGCCCCGTCGTCTTGCGGCCGATGCGCCGCACGAAGCTGCGGATCGCGCGGGGATGGGCCACGCCCTCGGGCGCCGCTGCGGATGAAGGGGGAGGGGTCTTGCCGGGTTCAGTCACGCGGCAGATTGTAGGCAGCGCGCCACTGTGCCTGCCATGCCTGCAGCGCCTGGGCCAAGGGCCCGGCCTGCTCGCCCAGGCCCAGCACCCGCGCCGCGCGGTTGAGCACCAGCAGCGGATCGTAGGTGGGCAGCGCGTGCGCGCCGTTCTGCTTGGACAGCTTCTCGCCATTGAGGCCCAGGACCAGCGGCGTGTGCAGGTACCCGGGCGTGCGCAGACCCAGCGCACGCTGCAGCAGGATCTGCCGCGCGGTGTTGTCGGCGAGGTCCTCGCCGCGCACGATCTGCGTGATCCCTTGCTGCGCGTCGTCGACCACCACCGCGAGCTGGTAAGCCCACAGGCCGTCGGCGCGCTTGAGGACGAAGTCGCCCACCTCGCGCTGCACGTCCTGGCGCTGGGGGCCAAGTCGACGGTCCTGCCAGACCACCATGCCGGGCTGCACGCGCAGGCGCCAGGCCCGCGGCGCGCGCCCTCCCAAGCCGGCGCGGCAGGTGCCCGGATAGACCAGTTCGGCGTGACGCCCATGCGAACGCCCCTGTGCCGCCAGCGCGAGTTCGATGTCCTTGCGTGAACAGGCGCAAGGGTAGGCGCGGCCCTGGCCCACCAGTTGAGCCAGCGCTTCCTGATAGAAGCCGGATCGCTGGGATTGCCGCACTGGATTTTCGTCCGGGACCAGCTTGCAGTCGGCCAGCTGCTGAAGGATCGTTTCGGCCGCGCCGGCCACGCAGCGCGGCGCGTCGACGTCCTCGATGCGCACCAGCCAGCGGCCACCGTGGGCGCGCGCGTCCAGCCAGCTGGCCAAAGCCGCTACGAGAGAGCCCGCATGCAAAGGGCCGGTGGGAGAAGGGGCGAAACGGCCGACATAGCCGGCCGCCGCGGTTGCGCCGCCAGCCGCCATGGTCTTCAGTCGCCGTGCACCGCCAGTGCGAGTTCCAGCCCGGAGATGAATGCGTCCTCGACGCGGTGGCCCAGGCACCAGTCGCCGCAGGCGCCCAGCGCCGTTTCGCTGTCCCACAGGTGAGGCCGTCCCAGCGGCGCCTCGGTCCTGGCCCAGCGCCAGCGGTGGACCTGCGCGAAGCTCGGTTCGGCATGGATGCCCGTGACCTCGCCGAACGCCCGCAGCAGCTTGGCCTGCACCCGCGCCGCATCGTCTTCCAGGTGTTCCTGCGACCACGCCGGGCTGGCCTGCACCGTCCAGCGCTCGATGCCGCCGCGGCCGGGCTTGGACGATTCGCGCGCCAGCCACGCGATGCGGTGGTGCGTGCTCAGCGCCGCGTTCCACTGCGGTCCGAGGTGGGTGAGGGTGGGCTGCACGGCCTGCGGGAAAGCCAGCATCAGTGTCCAGCAGGGGGCGACCTGCACCTGCCGCACCTGCTGCGCGAGGCCCTGCGCCTGCGCCGCGCGTCCCAGCAATCCGGCTGCCGGCGCGCTGGGCATGGCCAGCAGCACCGCGTCGAAGCCGGAGTAGATGTGGATGGAATCCTGCGGCCCGCTGGTGCGCAGCTGCCAGCGCAGCGGATCGAGCGCATCGCGTTCGATGCCCGTCACGCGTGTGCGCAGCTCCACGCAGCCGGCGTCCAGCAGCGGCTGCGCCCAGTGCCGCGCCAGGGCGTCCATGGTGGGCACCGCCACCCAGTGCGACTCGCGCGCCGGCAGCGCCGCCTCCGCGACCCGCCCATGGGGGTCGAGCACGCGCACGGCATTGGCGCTCCAGGGTTTGCACAGGGCCGGCGACATCCGCAGCACCTGCTCGAAGCGGGCGTCGCGCACCGTGAAGTATTGCGAGCCATGGTCGAAGCTGCCGAACGGGCTTTCACGGCTGGCCATGCGGCCGCCCACCGCGTCGCCTTGTTCCAGCAGCGTCACACGGTGGCCCGCCTGCGCCAAGGTGCGCGCGCACGCCAGGCCCGCAACGCCCGCGCCGAGCACGGCGATCTTTCGATTTCTTGCAGTCATCTTCGGGCTCATTGTCGCATCAGGCCCTGGCGTGCTGCTGGAGCAGCGCGCGGCGGGTGGCCGCGCTCTCCAGCCGGCGCAGCCACCATTGGAGGGCGCGGCCCGGCGCGGGGTTGCCGCGCCACGCGTAACTCAGGCGGACATGGCGGCTCGCGACGCGCAGCATTTCCTTGACCACCAGGCGCCCGGTCTCCACGTAGGGCCGCGCCATCGGCTCGGGCACGAAGCCGCCGCCCAGGCCGCGCAGCTGCGCGTCGAGCTTGGCGCGCATGGTGCCCACCGTCATCACGTCCTGGCCGGCCAGCAGGCCGCGGGTGAGTGCCTCGCCGTGCTGCACCGAGTCGGCCACGGCGATCGCGCGGTGCTTTTGCAACAGTTCGTCGGGCAACGGTCCTTGCACCGCGGCCAGCGGATGGTGCGGGGCGACCGCATAGACGAAGCTGACGTCGCCCAGCAGGCTGGTCTGGATGCCCGGCGAGCTGCCGGTGTCCAGCGACACGCCCAGGGCCAGGTCGGCCTGGCCCGAGGTCAGCGCCTCCAGCGTGCCGGACAGCGACTCCTCGCGCAGGCGCAACCGGGTGTTCGGCGCCGACGCGAAGAAGGCCTCCGCCAGCTCCAGCACCGTGGAAGAAGAGATGACGGTGTCCACCGCGACCGTCAGCCCCGACTCCCAGCCGGTGGCCACGCGCCGGACGCGATTGGCCACGGCATCGATCTCCAGCAGCAGGCGCCCGCCCTCGCGCAGCAGTTCGGCGCCGGCCTCGGTCAGCCGGGCCGAGCGCGAACTGCGGTCGAACAGCAGCACGTCCAGCGCGTCCTCCACCTGGCGGATGCGGTAGGTGATGGCGCTGGGCACCAGGCCGAGCTCGCGCGCGGCGGCGGCGAAACTGCCGGAGCGGGCCACCGCCTGCAGCAGAGCCAGGCTGTCCGGCGTGAGCACTTCCCGGGGGCCTTGCATGGGAGGGGAGCGGGGCTCTTTGTTCAGATTTATTGAATGATGCCATCAAAAACGAGTTGTCGTCCGACAGCCCGCCAGCTCCTACATTGCCAACATCCAAAGAGAGCTCACCCCACAAACGCCATATGTTGACCTTGCGCAAGTCCCAGGAACGCGGTTACGCTGACCACGGCTGGCTCAAGTCGTTCCACAGTTTTTCGTTCGCGAACTATTTCGATCCGCAGCACATGGGCTTCGGGAACCTGCGCGTGATC
>JAMPXR010000227.1 GCA_023701085.1 Ramlibacter sp.
GCCGTTCGCGCCGGCTCGCGCTTCGACATCGCGACGACGCTGCTCGTGCTCGTGGGCTACGCCATCCCCGGGTTCGTGCTGGGTGTCGCCTTGCTGGTGATCTTCGGCGGCCAGCTGCAATGGTTCCCGCTGCGCGGCCTCACGTCGGCCAATTGGGAGCAACTGGGCTGGGGCGCCCGCATCGTCGACTACCTGTGGCACATCGCCCTGCCGGTGACGGCCATGGTGTTCGGCAGTTTCGCCGTGACGGCGATGCTGACCAAGAATTCCTTCCTGGAGGAGATCCGCAAGCAGTATGTGCTGACGGCCCGGGCCAAGGGCCTGGACGAGCGCAAGGTGCTGTGGAAGCATGTGTTCCGCAATGCGCTGATCCCGATCATCACCGGCTTTCCGGCCGCCTTCATCGGCGCCTTCTTTACCGGCTCGCTGCTGATCGAAACGCTGTTCTCGCTGGACGGGCTGGGCCTGCTGAGCTACGAGAGCGTGATCCGCCGCGACTACCCGGTGGTGCTGGGCACGCTCTACCTGTTCACCCTGATCGGCCTGGTCACCAAGCTGATCAGCGATCTTTCCTACGTGCTGGTGGACCCGCGTGTCAGGTTTGACTAACCCCCCCGAAGCGGGCTCCGCCCGCCTCCCCCCCGACGGGGGGGCGCCGCCAGCGGACGGGCAGAGCCCGATCCGCGGCGGCCCTGAAAGGGAGTCGCTGCCTGCAGCCGCCACGGCCGCTGCTGCTGCGCACCTCAGTCCGGGCAAGCGGGCCTGGCTGCGCTTTCGCCGCAACCGGCTGGGGCTCTACAGCCTGGTGCTCTTCTGCGTGATGGTGGTGCTGAGCCTGTTCGCGGAGGTGCTGTCGAACGACAAGCCGCTGGTGGTGCGCTACGAGGGGCAGTGGTATTTCCCGATCGTGAAGGACTATCCGGAAACCACGTTCGGCGGCGATTTCCGCACACCCGCCGACTACCTGGACCCGTTCATCCGCGGCCGGCTGGCGCGAGACGGCAACTGGGCGCTGTATCCCATCAACCCATACGGTCCCCGGACCTTGAACTATTTCGCCAGCCAGCCGAACCCGGCCGCGCCCTCGAGCGAAAACCTGTTCGGCAGCGACGATCGCGGGCGCGACCTGCTGGCGCAACTGATCTACGGCTTCCGGGTGAGCGTTCTGTTCGGGCTGGCGCTCACCGTCGTGGGGGTCGTGCTGGGCGTCATCACCGGCGCCATCCAGGGCTACTTCGGCGGCAAGACCGACCTGGCGTTCCAGCGCTTCATCGAGATCTGGGGCGCGATGCCCGAGCTGTATCTGCTGATCATCTTCAGCGCCGTGTTCGCGCCCAGCGTGGCGCTGCTGCTGATCCTGCTGTCGCTGTTCGGCTGGATGGGGCTGTCGGACTATGTGCGCGCGGAGTTCCTGCGCAACCGCCAGATGGACTATGTGCGCGCGGCCAGGGCGCTGGGCGTGGGCAACGGCCGGATCATGTGGAAGCACATCCTGCCCAACAGCATGACGCCCGTGGTGACCTTCCTGCCGTTTCGCATGAGCGCCGCGATCCTGGCGCTCACCTCGCTCGATTTCCTGGGGCTGGGCGTGCCGCCGGGGACGCCTTCGCTCGGGGAATTGCTGAGCCAGGGCAAGGCCAATCTCGACGCCTGGTGGATCTCACTGTCCACCTTCGGCGTGCTCGTGGCCACCTTGCTGCTGCTCACGTTCATGGGCGATGCGTTGCGCGACGCTCTCGATCCCCGGAAGGCGGACCAGTGAGCACGCTGCTGGATGTCCAGGGCCTGCGTGTGGCGTTCGGCGACAAGGAGGTTGTGCGCGGCATTCAATTTTCGATCGCGCGCGGCGAGAAGCTCGCGCTGGTGGGCGAATCGGGATCGGGCAAGACGGTGACGGCGCTGAGCCTGCTCGGGCTGGCGCAAAACGCGCGGGTTTCGGGTTCGGCCCTGTTTGCCGGCCCCGGCAGCGCGGCCAAAACGCGCGACCTGCTTTCCCTGCGGGAGCGCGAGCTGCTGGCCCTGCGCGGCCAGGAGATCGCCATGATCTTCCAGGAGCCGATGACGGCGCTGAATCCGCTCTACACCGTGGGCGATCAGGTGGCCGAGGTGCTGCAGCTCAAGCAGGGGCTGACCGGGCGGCAGGCCTGGGATGCGGCGGTTCGGGCGCTGGAGGCGACCGGCATCCCCGATCCGCAGCGTCGCGCCCTGGCCTACCCGCACCAGTTGTCGGGTGGCCAGCGGCAGCGCGCCATGATCGCCATGGCGCTGGCCGGCCGGCCCAGGCTGCTGATGGCCGACGAGCCGACCACGGCGCTGGATGTCACGCTGCGCGCCCAGATCCTGGATCTGCTGGCGCAGGTGCAGCGCCAAAACGGCATGGCCGTGCTGCTGATCACGCATGACCTGAACCTGGTGCGCAAGTTCGCCGACCGGGTGGCTGTCATGGAAAACGGCTACCTCGTGGAACAGGGGAGCGTTGATGAGGTCTTCGCCAATCCGCGGCATCCCTATACGCGCAAACTCATTGAAAGCCTTCCGGTGCGCGACGTGACGGAGGCGCCGCCTGCGCCGCAGGCGCCCGTGATGAGGGCCAGCGGCATGGAGGTCGGCTACCCCATACCGATCCCGGGCTTCAAAGGCTGGTTCAGGAAAGGCCGCTTCGTTGCCGTCCGGGGCGCCGGATTTTCGATCGCGCCCGGGCGCACGCTTGGGGTCGTCGGCGAATCCGGATCCGGCAAGTCGACCTTGGCCCTGGCCGCTTTGGGCCTGATGCCCCACGCGGGGGACCTCGAAGTGGTCGGCCGCCGCTGGGGCACCGATGCGGCCGCCAACCGCGACATCCGCCGCATGGTGCAAGTCGTGTTCCAGGACCCGTTCTCCTCGCTGTCGCCGCGCATGACCGTGGAAGAGATCGTGGGGGAAGGGCTGCTGGTGCACGAGCCGGCTTTGCCCGAAACCGGCCGGCGCGAGCGGGTGGCCGATGTCTTGCGCGAGGTGGGCCTTTCGCAAGAGCAGTTCCCGGGCCTGCTGCAGCGTTATCCGCACGAATTCTCCGGCGGGCAGCGCCAGCGGCTGGCGATCGCGCGGGCGCTGATCGTCGGGCCGCGCCTGCTCATCCTGGACGAGCCGACCAGCGCGCTGGACGTGACGATCCAGCAGCAGGTGCTCAAGCTGCTGCAGCGGCTGCAGCGTGAAAAAAGGCTGAGCTACATGTTGATCACCCATGACGTGGACGTGATCCGGGCGATGGCGCACGACGTGCTCGTGATGAAGGACGGGGACATCCTGGAATCCGGCAGCGTGGCCCAGGTGCTGGACGCGCCGCGGCAGGACTACACCCGCATGCTCGTCGCCGCCGCGTCCTGAGCTGCAGCGCATTGCAGGCCAGGGGTTTGCGAGGTACAATATTTGCTTCACGACCAAACGGGCGGGTACTGACCGCCCGTTTTTTTTGCCCGTGCTGGCAAGGGCATGGCGCAGGGCAGCACGGGCGCAACCTTTGGATTGAAGGTCAACGGCGGAAGACGTGGCACTGCAGGAGATCGCGGAACAAACCGTAACCGGACTCGGTTACGAGCTGGTGGAGATGGAACGCTCCGCCGGTGGGTTGCTGCGCGTGACGATCGACCTGCCCTGGACCCCGGGGGTCGAGCGCTTCGTCGGCGTGGACGATTGCGAAAAGGTCACGCGGCAGTTGCAGTTCGCGCTGGAAGTCGAGGGTGTCGAATACAAGCGGCTGGAAGTGTCGTCGCCCGGCATCGATCGGCCGTTGCGTACCGAAAGGGATTTCGAGCGCTTCGACGGTGAGCTGGTGGACGTCACGCTCAAGGCGCCGGTGGGGTCGGCGGCCGGCGGCCAGGTCGCGGCCAACCGCAAGAAGTTTCGCGGCAGGCTGGAGCGCGAAGCCGAGGGCGGCTGGCGCATCGTGTGGAGCGACGAGCCGCCCGCGCAGCCGGGGCGCAGGGTGAGCAGGAAGAAGCTGCCCGCGCCCTTGCAGGCGCTGGGTTTCAGGCTGGACGAGCTGAAGGAAGCGCGGCTGGCGTCGGTGGTGGATTTCAAGGGCCGTCAGCGGCCCTTGAAATAGGGACCAGGGGCGGCAGCCCCGGTTTTTGGGAGTTTGGAGCAATGAATCGCGAATTGTTGATGCTGGTCGAGGCGATTTCGCGCGAGAAGAACGTCGAGCGGGACGTCGTCTTCGGCGCCGTCGAGGCCGCCCTGGCGCAGGCCACCAAGAAACTCTACGAGGGTGATGTGGATATCCGCGTGGCGGTGGACCGCGACACCGGCAACTACGAGACGTTCCGCCGCTGGCACGTGGTGCCGGACGAGGCGGGCCTGCAGCTGCCCGACCAGGAGATCCTGCTGTTCGAAGCCAGGGAGCAGATCGCGGACATCGATGTGGACGACTACATCGAGGAGTCGGTGGACTCCGTCCCCATCGGGCGCATCGGCGCCATGGCGGCCAAGCAGGTGATCCTGCAGAAGATCCGCGACGCCGAGCGCGAGATGCTGCTCAACGACTTCATGTCGCGCGGCGACAAGATTTTCGTGGGCACCGTCAAGCGCATGGACAAGGGCGACATCATCGTCGAGAGCGGCCGCGTCGAGGGGCGCCTGCGCCGCGGCGAGATGATTCCCAAGGAGAACCTGCGCAACGGCGACCGTGTCCGCGCCATGATCATGGAGGTGGACCTGACGCTGCGCGGCGCCCCCATCATCCTGTCGCGCGCCGCGCCCGAATTCATGATCGAGCTGTTCCGCCAGGAAGTGCCCGAGATCGAGCAGGGGCTGCTGGAGATCAAGAGCTGCGCGCGCGACCCCGGCTCGCGCGCCAAGATCGCCGTGCTGTCGCACGACAAGCGGGTCGACCCCATCGGCACCTGCGTGGGCGTGCGCGGCACGCGCGTGAACGCCGTCACCAACGAGCTGGCCGGCGAACGCGTGGACATCGTGCTGTGGAGCGAGGACCCGGCCCAGTTCGTGATCGGCGC
>JAMPXR010000228.1 GCA_023701085.1 Ramlibacter sp.
AACATTGCCGGCCGGCCGCTCACCGACCCGGCGTTCGCACCGGTGTGGCAGGCCATCGACGACCTGGCCCTGCCCGTGCTCATCCACCCCACGGCGCCTCCTGGCGTGGCGCAGATGCAGATGAACGAATTCCAGCTCACCGCGTCGGTCGGTTTCACGTTCGACACCACGCTCGCGGTGTCGCGCATGCTCTACGACGGCTTCTTCGACCGCTACACGAAGCTCAAGATCATCGCCTCGCACGGCGGCGGCGCGCTGCCGTACCTGATGGGGCGGCTGGACCAGTGCCACCGCAACATCCCGGCCTGCCGCACCCACACCCAGAGCGCGCCTTCGAGCTACATGGGACGGCTCTACGCGGATTCGGTGGTCTTCACCACGCAGGCGCTGGACCTGTGCCTGCAGGTGTTCGGTGACGACAATGTGTTGTTCGGCACCGACTATCCGCACACCATCGGTGACCCGCGCGGCTGCATGACGCGCGTGAACGCCCTGCACGGCGCGCGCCGCGAGAAGGTGCGCGGCGGCAACGCGCAGCGTATCTTCGGATTCTGATCAAGGAAAGGATTGAACATGAGCGCGATCGACGCGGTGACCCGGGAACTGCTGGAGAAGACCGAATTCCTGGCGATCGTGACCGAGGGCCCGGACGGCCCGCACGTCGTGGGCAACTGGGGCGACTACCTGCGCCGCATCGGCGTCGAAGGCGACCGCATCGTCCTTCCCGCGGGCCACTACCGCGAGACCGAGAAGAACCTGCAGCGCGGCAGCAGCGTGCAGGTGCTGGTCGCGTCCCGCGCCGTAAAGGGCACCCATGGCCCCGGCCAGGGCTGCGTGCTGAGCGGAACCGGCAGGGTGGAAAGCGAAGGCGAGGCGGCGCAGCGCGCCAAGGCGGCGTTCCCCTGGGCGCGCGGCGCCCTGGTGATCGAGGTGCAGAGCGTCAGGATGCAGCTGTAGCTGCAAAAGTCGAGTTGTTGCAGTAGTTCCAGAGTTCTGGACGAGGTGTTGGTGTTCATGACGAAGGAGGTGTCAACGCCCCTACCTTTTGGGCGACCTTGTCGCAGGCGCCAAGCAGGTCGGTCACGAGGCGCTCGGTGACTTCGAGCATGCCCTCGTATTCGCCGTGATTGCGCACGTCGTGGCACTTGGCCAGGATGCGCCAGACTTCGGGACCGAGCTGCAAGGTGTGCGGCAGCAGCTGGAACACGATGTAGCGGTTCGTCGAGCGGTAGCCGTGCCAGCGCAGCGCCGCCAGGCACAATGCGTGGGCGGCGTTGTAGGCCAGATCGAACTGGCTGACCAGCTTGAGGCCGGACCCGCGGGCATCCGCCAGCTTGTCGACGCCCATCGAGCGCAGTCCCTCGAACTCCTTGGCGTTCGGCGGCTCTGCCTGCAGCGGTTTCCCAGGCCCGCACAGGTTCTCAAACGCGGAGGTCATCTTCGCCACCGAATAGCCAGACCTTGGGCTGGGACAGCACGCGCCCCACGAAGCCGTTGTCGTCCTTCACGCGCTTCGCGAGCTCCTTTGGCGTGTAGATGATCGGATTGATCTCGCGACCCAGGCCCGCGGCGACGGGCTGCAAGGCAAGGATCGTATCCGCGTAATCGAGCGAGTCGCTGATGATCATCAGGTCGATATCGCTCGCCGCGTGGTCGGTCTGCTTGGCAACGGAGCCAAAGACGAAGGCTGCCCGGATTTGGTCTCGGATCGGCGCCAGAGCCGCGCGCAGGGGTTCGGCGATCCCCACGGTCTTGCGTGCGATGCCGCACAACTCCTCGTAGATCGGCGAAGCCGGATTGGCCTGGTAGTGCTTCTGATTGCCGACGGGCCGCACGGTGACGAGCCCGCTCTGCGCGAGTCGCCCCAGCTCGCGCTGCACGGCGCCAGAACCCGCGCGGGCGAGTGCGATCAGCTCCGTCGCATAGAAGCTGCGGTCCGGCTGCCCGAACAGCAGTCCGAGCACCCGCTGCTGCGTGCTGCCGAAAAGCGCGGACGCCAGGCTCACACCGACCGGGGAACGGTTGAGAGGGCGGATTGTACCCATTTCGGGTATTGTAATACCCATTTTGGGAATAAACATGCCCAAATCAGGCAGGAGCGCCGGAGAAGGACCCCGGCAGGTACGCGAGCCATTCGGCCAGCAACTCAGGGCGGAAGAACGCGAACACTCTGCGCGCGCGCGGGGCTGCGAATTCAGGTCGTTGGTGAAATGGGTTTCGACGCCGGTGGATTCGAACAGGAAGGGCAGGGAAAGCTCACCCCCGCTCCCGCCGTCGCACCTCGGAAAAAATCTCCCAGGTCGCCAGGAAGATCGCGGCGATCACCGGTCCGATCACGAAGCCGTTGATGCCGAACACCGCCAGGCCGCCCAGCGTGGCGATCAGGACCAGGTAGTCGGGCAGGCGCGTTTCCTTGCCGACCAGGATGGGGCGCAGCACGTTGTCCACCAGGCCGATCACCAGCACGCCCCAGGCCGTGAGGCCGAGCGCGGCCCAGATCGAACCGGTGGTCAGCAGGTAGATCGCGACCGGGCCCCAGATCATCGCCGCGCCCACCGCCGGCAGCAGTGACAGCAGGGCCATCAGCGCGCCCCACAGCAGCGCGCCCTTGATGCCCAGCACCCAGAATGCGAGACCGCCCAGGGTGCCCTGCACCAGGGCGACCACGACGTTGCCCTTGACGGTCGCGCGAACGACGGTGGCGAACTGGCCCAGCAGGCGCCGCGTGTGGTCTTCTTGCAGGGGCAGGGCGCGCGCGGCGGCAGCCGACAGGGCCCGGCCGTCGCGCAGCAGGAAGAACAGCAGGTACAGCATGACGAAGAAATTGAGCAGGAACTCCAGCGTGTTCTGCCCGATGGTGAAGGCGCGCGTGGTGAGGGCCTGGCCGCTGCGGCCCAGCGCTTCGACCAGTTTCTGCTGCACCAGGCCCAGGTCGGCCAGCCCTAGCCGGTCCAGGCCCGCTCGCACCCAGCCGGGCAGCGCGTCGATGCCGCGCTGGAAATACTCGGCCAGCCGGATCTCGCCCGTGCGGAAGCGGTTGTAGAACGCCGCGGCTTCTTCCGTGACGGAGGCGATCAGCAGTGCCGTGGGAAGCAGCACGATGACGACGATCACCACCAGGGACGCAAAGGCCGCCCAGCCCCTGCGCCCGTGGCCTACCTGCACCGCACGTTCCTGCATGGGCGCGAACACGATGGCGATGAAGACGGCCCAGGAGACCGCGCCGCTGAGCGGCCACAGCACCATCGCGAACAGCGCGGTGGCGACCACCAGCAACCCCACCAGCGCCTTGCTTTGCAGGACAGGCGAGTTCAGGGGATCGGGTGGGGTCATGGGATGGGTGTGCGCCGGGCCCCGCAAGCGTATCACCGCCGGCCTGCCGCCAACAAAAAGCCGCCTCCTGGGCGGCTTCGGGTCGGCCCTGAAGGCGAATCAGCCCGGCGCGGCGGGCTTGACGTAGTTGGTCAGCACCTTCCAGCGGCCGTCCTGGATTTGCGACAGGCGCGACTCGTTGCTGCCCTGGCGCTTCTTCGGCCCGAAGGACGCCGGCGCGCTGCCGAAGATGTCCGTGGGAAAGGACATGCTTTCCATCGCCTTGATGAAGCTGTCCGTGGTCAGGTTGGGGCCGGCCTTCTGCGCGGCCTGGATGAAGGCGTCTATCGTGTTGTAGCCGTACACCGAGAACACGGTCGGGTCCTCGTTGAACTTGGTCTTGTACTTGTTGGCCCAGAAGCGCACCGGCGGCGAGGCGTCGTCCAGGTAGGGGTGCTGCACCGTCATGCCGGCGTACAGGCCATCCATCGCCTTGCCGCCCAGCTTGTGGATGAGATCGGTGTAGGCCGCGCTGGAGCCCAGGAAGGTGGGATTGAAGCCGGTCTTGCGCGACTCGCCGATGGCGCCTATGGTTTCGCGGATGACGGTGCCCAGCACCACCATGTCGCAGCCGGCCGCCTTCATGCGCGCGACCTGGCTGGAGAAGTCGGTCGCGCCGCGCTTGTAGCTGGTCTTCTCGGCCAGCTCCATGCTGATGGTCTTGAGGCCCGCCTCGGCGCCGCGCAGCACTTCGAGCCCGAACTCGTCGTCCTGGTACATGATGCAGGCCTTCTTGGCGTTCTTTTCCTTCATCAATCGCGGCAGGAAGATCGCGATCTGGTCGTAGTACGAGGCGGCGAAGGAGAACTTGAGCCGGTGGAAGGGCTCGTACATCTCGCGCGCGCCGGTGATCGGGAAGAGGTTCATCACGTTCTTTTCGAACTGCACCGGCATGGCCGCGAGGTTCTGCGCCGTGCCGATGTGCCCGACCACGGCGAACACCTTGTCCTGGTTGACCAGCTTCTGCGCCGCCAGCACCGCCTTCTTCGGGTCGTACTGCGAATCCTCGAACACCAGCTTGATCTTGCGGCCGTGGATGCCGCCGGACTGCTCGTTGAGCTCGTCCACGCGCAGCTGCATGCCCAGGCGATCCTGCTTGCCGAAGCCGGCGATCGGCCCCGACAGATCCTGGATGGAGCCCAGGACGATCTCGTTCCTGGTGACGCCCTGGCTCGTCTGGGCCGCGGCGAGCCCGCAGCCCAAGGCCAGCGTGAGCATGGCAAAGGCGGTTCTGACCTTCATCGCGCGTTCTCCTTGTTGGAAGATGGGAGTCGCCAGCATTCTTGCCCGCCGGCCGGGGGTGTCAAGCTGGCGTATTCACTTAGGCGCCAACCCGACGGTACGGGGCGCGGCCTGAAACGGCGGCGCGCCGGCGGGCAGCGGCCCCTACGAATACATCGCCTCGATCTGCCGCGCGTACTTTTGCTGCACCAGCTTTCGCTTCAGCTTCATCGTGGGGGTGAGTTCCTCGTCCTCGGCACTGAGCTGCGTGTCCAGCAGGAAGAACTTCTTGATCTGCTCGACCCGCGCGAACTTCCTGTTCACGCGGTCGATCTCGCCCTGGATCAGCGCCTGGACCTCGGGCGCGCGCGTCAGGCTGGCGTAGTTGGAGAAG
>JAMPXR010000229.1 GCA_023701085.1 Ramlibacter sp.
GCCAGTACCAGCAGGGCGATGGCTTTGAGGTTTTTCATTCCATTTCTCCTTGAGTGGGGCGGCGCGTCACACGAAACCCAGTTGCCTCGCCACCACGAAGGCAACAGTTCCAATACCGATGCTGATTGCGTACGGGAGCTTCCCGACGGTCCCGGCCTGGCGCAGGGCGGCGGCCGGCGACGTGCCCGTCACGGCCGACAAGGCCATGGACATCGCGATGGCGCCGACGTTGTCCGCCATGCGCCGGCTGGCCCGGTGCGAAATGGCGAATGCCAGCGCGGCGATGCCGCCGGCGATGAATGTGAACAGCACCGCGTACAGGATCGCGGGAAAGCCCAGGAAGGCACCGATCGCGGCCATGAGCTTGACGTCGCCGGCGCCCATGACGCGCAGCGCATAAAGCGGCAGCAGCACCGCGAACCCGGCGGCCAGGCCGGCCAGCGCGCCCACGAACCCGTCGAGCGGCCGGCCCGCGGCCAGGGTGCTGGAGGCCAGGCCGATGAGAGCGCCCGCAACCGTCAGCCAGTTGGGAATGCGCATCGAGCGGTAGTCGATCACGCCGGCAACGGCCAGCAACGCCAGCAGCGCCACCGTGTGCGGGTTCGTGGCCAGCGGGGCCAGCGATTCCAGCAGCGATGAAAGTGCGTCGTTCATTTGGCTTTCGTTTCAATCGGTTGCACAGCGTGATGGTGATAATCGCCGCGCCGGGCGCCGGCGCAATGGCCGTTGACTCCCGATTTGCCTAGGACAAGCGTCCCGAGGGTTTGCACGGATGCGTGCCGGCAAGCTCGAACTCGACCCCGGCGCGGTGATGCGCACCGGCCTGTCCTGCGTTCACTGCGCGGGAAGAAATGTCGCGGCGCGTTCATTCCATCGGTTCGAGCCGCGGCGACAGGAGCTTGACCGCCACGCCGGTCGTGCCGAACCGGTGTTCGACCCGGACGATGCGCCCGACGGCGGTGAATTTCATGCGCAGGTCGGGCAGTTCCATCTCGAAATCGAGGAAGCCATCCACCTGGTGTTCTCCGTCCATCTCGAAAAAAAGCCCGCTGGCGCTGATGTCTCGGGTCACCGCGTGGTTGCCGTCACGCAAGCGCAGCGGCAACGCGAGGCGCTCTCTGGGTTCTGCGCGTTGTTCTTGGAACATGCGCAGCAGTGTGCTGTCCGGCGGCGATTCGGCCGTGATTGGTTTCGCCCTTTTTTCTAGGTGCCCCTCCTAGGCGCCGCGGTTTTTTTTCGGGACGAAAGTACCGGTGCGACCCAGCTCTACCGTGGGCAAGCGATTGAAAACGATGGAAAAAAGACGAAAGTTTGTAGGACAGTTCCCCGACTTTCGGTAAAGAAGCGCAAATTCCGGGTCGCGTGTTGGCACGGCTGAGTACGTTTCATTACGATAGGAGTCGTCCTGTTACCGAATCCGGATGTCTTATGGTGATCGGTCCTACGCGTTCCATTCAGGTCCACATCGTGGCGCAGCCGCTGGTGAGCTGGGGGCTGGAGCGTCTGGTGCAGACGGCGAGTCCGCGGCTGGAGGTGGTGGGCGTGGCCGCCACCGTGGCCGAGAGCCTGCCGCTGCTGGAACGCAGCACGCCCGACGTGGCGGTGCTGGACCTGGACGGCGAGCAGTCGCCCGAGGCCGTGTCGGAGCTTCAGGCGCGCACGCGCGCCAAAATTTTGGTGCTCACCGGATCGCTGGATGTGCGGATGCTGGACCGGGCGGTGCTCGCCGGTGTGCGCGGTGTGGTGCGCAAGCGCGAATCTCCCGCCACGCTGCTCAAGGCGGTCGAGAAGATCCACGAAGGCGAACTCTGGATCGACCGCGGGGCCACCAGCCGCATCTTCATGGAAATGGCGCGGCAGAAGGCGTCGGAGAAGAGCGATCCGGAGAAGTCCAGGATTTCCACCCTCACCATGCGCGAACGCGAGACCATCATGGCGCTGGCGAGCGACGCTTCGGCCCCCGGCAAGGTGATCGCCGGCCGGCTGTGCATCAGCGAACACACGCTGCGCAACCACCTCACCTCGATCTACAGCAAGCTGGGCCTGTCCAACCGCCTGGATCTGTACGCCTACGCCAGCAAGCACAGTCTGAACAAGCCGGGTTGACACGCCGTCCCGCTCGCATGCCGGGGCGGGGCGAGCGCATTGCTAAGATAAAGGCAGAACCGGCGCTCGCCGGCATTTCTTCGAGAGGGGCGAGGGTGACGCCGGCGCGCGGATCCCTTCACGATGACTCTGTTCGCAATTCTGATCGCGACCTTCGCCGCGGGCATCGGGAGCGTCTGGCTGGCCGCCGGCCTGATGCGCGTGGGCCTGCCGGGCTACCGGGTTGAAGCGACGGCCCACGCGGGCCCGCCGCACCTGCTGAGCCTGGCGGCCGGCGCGCTGCTGGCCACGTCGTTCATTCATCTGCTGCCGGAGGCCTTCGAGAGCCAGGCCGGCGCCCAGGAATTGTTCGCCACGCTCCTGGTGGGCCTCATCTTCTTCTTCCTGCTGGACAAGGCTGAACTCTGGCACCACGGCCACGAGCACCATCGCGATCGGCATGGACACGAGCACTATGGACGCGATGGGCACGACGCGAGCGCGCACGATGGCCACGAGGCCGCTGGGCACCCTGCGCGTGGTGCCGCCCCGGTGGCATCCGGCGGATGGGCGGTTCTCACGGGCGACAGCGTGCATTGCTTTGGCGACGGCATCCTGATCGCCTCGGCCTTCATGGCCGACTTGCGGCTGGGTCTGGTCGCGGCATTGGCCGTGCTCGCGCACGAGGTGCCGCACCACATCGGCGACCTCGCCGTGCTGGGCCAGAGCAGCAACCGGCGCGTCGCGCTGGTGAAAGTCTCGCTCGCCGGCGCCGTGACGCCGCTGGGCGGGCTGACGGGCTGGTGGCTGGTGGACCGGCTGCAGGACTATCTGCCGTATTTCCTCGCGGTGGCGAGCAGCAGCTTCGTGTATGTGGCGCTGGCGGACCTGATCCCGCAGCTGCAAAAGCGCCTGTCGGCCCGCGACACGGCCGCGCAGATTGCCTGGCTGGTGGTCGGGCTGGGCATGGTCACGCTCGTCAGCCGGATGGCGCACTAGCGATCGCACCGCCGCGCTCCAGGCGCGCGAGTCTCCTGCGTCCTACACGCGCGATCGGCCGCCGCCGACGGTCTTGCAAAGCGCTGTGCGGAACATGCAAGCAGGCCCACTGCGCAAGGAGCATGTCATGGCTGAAGAGCGAGACCTGACGCACGATCCCATCAGCGGTGAAGGCGCCCATGCCGCTGACGAAGCACGGCAGGATTCAGGGCAGGAGCAGCGCGCGGCGGGGCCGCTTCCCGTGGCCCGCGCGGTCGATTACCCCGCCGGCGAGTCCGAGTACTGGCGCGACGCCTTCATGCACGAACCGTTTTACGAAGCCGGGCGCAGCTTCGAGGAGTATGCCCCGGCTTTCGAGCTCGGTTGGGTCAGCCAAGGCGCATACGGCGGCGACTTCGATGCCGCCGACCGCGTCATGGCCAACGACTGGGAGGTGCGCAAGGGCGTCTCGACGCTTGCCTGGTACCAGGTTCGTCCCGCCGCGCGTTCGTCCTGGCGGCGTGCCGAACACACGCGCCTGTTCGCCACGGACGGCAGCGCGGACGCGCAGCAGGCGATCGACACGCTGAACGAGCTGCTGGAAAACGCGCGCGACGGCGAACTGGGTTTTCGCGAAGCCGCCGAGCACACGAAGACGCCCAGCCTGAGCGCGCTGTTCGGCCGTCGCGCCGACACCTGCCGCCAGGCGGCCGCCGAACTGAGCGAGCAGATCGAGCGACTGGGCGGCAAGGTGGACGCCGGCGGCACGGTGAGCGGCGCGGCGCATCGCGTCTGGGTTCATATCCGCGGCCTGTTCGGCGGCGCCAGCGACGAGACCATGCTCGATGAATGCGAGCGCGGCGAGGACGCGGCGCTGGCGCGCTATCGCAAGGCCCTGTCGCAGAACCTGCCGCCGGACCTCCATTCGATGGTCCTGCGCCAGTTCGAAGGCGCGCAGCGCAATCACGACATGATCAAGGCGCATCGGGACCGGGCCCGGGCCGAGGCGCAGGCCCGCACCGACGGCTGAGGGGTAAGCAGGCGCCGGGAAGCTGATGGCGTGGCGGCCGCCGCTGGTCTGCCCCTTGAGCGAGCTGGTGGCTTGTCCTACGTCGCCATGAGGCGGCGTCCCACACGGCGCCCCGCGGGCGCTGCTCAACATGAATCTCGTCGCCTGCCGGCCGTATCGAGCAGGCGCTGCCCCTGGGGAACCGCCATGAAGTGCTCGACCCTCTGCGTTTGGACCGCGCTGTCGGCTTTGGCCCTGGGCGCCGCACGCGCCGAAAGCGAGGCCGAGTACGCTGCGCAGCCGCCGGGCTGGCCCGCAGGCGAGCGCGCGGCGCAACCGGCAAAGCCCAAGCCGCGCCTGGCTCCCCGCGCGGCGATGTTCGCGCCGGCGGCGGCGGCCAGCGCCAGGCGCATGCCGGCCGAGCAGCGCGAGGAACGCCGCTTCCTGAAGGCCGCCGCCGCGGGCAGCCGCTTCCAGGCCGAGGCGTCACGCATGGTGCTGGGCAAGTCCAGCGACGCGTCGCTGCGCTCGTTCGCGGCGATGCTCATCAACCATCACGCATCGGTCAGCAACGAGCTGCTGCACATGTTGCAGGGGCGCGGGATGGCCGCGCCCATGCTGGCCAATGACCAGCGCAAGGTGCTCAACCGGCTGTCCCGGCTGCAGGGCGCGAAGTTCGACCGCCTGTATCTGGAGGAAGTCGCGCTGAAGCATCAGCAAGACGATGTGCAGCTTTACGAGAAGGCGAGCTTCGCGGCCGCGGATGCGCGCCTGAAAGCCTGGATCAACCGGCAACTGCCGACACTGCGCTACCACCTGGCGACGGCCGAGCGGATCGCGCCGCCGGACTTGAGGCTGGCCCGCACGCCGGGCGCATGGGCACCGGCGGCGGGAACCCACCGGTCTAC
>JAMPXR010000230.1 GCA_023701085.1 Ramlibacter sp.
AGCTGGTCGATGTCGGAGGCCATGTGCTCGCGCGCGTCCCTGTCGGCCACGCTCATCTCGGTTTCCAGCCGCAGCCGCGCCAGCGGCGTGCGCAGGTCATGCGAGATGCCGGCCAGCATCACGGCGCGGTCCTGCTCGATCTTGGCCAACTGCTGGGCCATCCGGTTGAACCCGATGTTGACCTCGCGGATCTCGCTGGTCACGGCCTTCTCGTCGAGGCGGCTGGCATCGAAATCCCCGTCGCGCACCCGGCTGGCGGCGAACGAGAGCTGCTTGAGCGGCCGGTTGATCAGCCGCGCGATCAGCGCCGCGCCGGCCAGCGACAACCCGGCCGCCGTGATCAGCCAGATCAGCCAGGTCCTGCCGCCCACCCGCGCGAAGCGCGCGCGGTCGAGCAGCATCCAGTACTGGTCGGTGTCGATACGGAAGCCGACCCACAGACCTTCCTCGCCATTGACGTTGGCGGCGACCACGGTGCCCGGCCCCAGCCGGTGGACCAGCTCGTCCGTGATGGCGCGGTCCATGTCGCCGGCGTTGAAACTGCCGAAACGGTCGGTCGGTTCGCGCGGCACGATGCGCACGCCTTCCTGCTCGGCCAGCGTCTTGATGAGGGACACCCGGGCGATCGAGTCCGAGTGCACCAGCGCGGCCCGGCTGAGGTTGACGAGCGAGGCGATCTGCTGGGCCGTCTGGACCGCGCGCGGTTCGAACTCCAGCGCGCGGAAAGTCTGCAACCAGGCGACGATGCTGCCGATGAGCAGCAGCGAGAGCAGGAAGAAGGTGCGCCAGAACAGCGAAAGACCGAGCCGCGGCCGCATGTCCAGCGGCGCCGGGGCCGTCTCAAGCGGCGCCGGCCCGGTGACGTCGATACTTCTGGTGACCGCGCGAATCAAGTACTCGTCCCCTGCTCATGGGTGTGGCCTCCTCGTCATTATTGATTGCGGGCCGGGGCTAGCGCAATCAACCGGCGCCATCCGGGACGAAGACGTACCCGACGCCCCACACCGTCTGGATATAGCGCGGCGCGGCCGGATCCGATTCCACCAGCTTGCGCAGGCGCGATACCTGCACGTCCAGGCTGCGATCGAACGGCTCGAACTCGCGGCCGCGGGCCAGCTGGGCCAGCTTCTCGCGCGACAGCGGCTGGCGCGGGTGGCGCACCAGCGCCTTGAGCATGGCGAATTCGCCGGTGGTCAGCGGCAGTTCCTCGCCATTCTTGCGCAGGGTGCGCGCGCCCAGGTCGAAGGCGAAGGGGCCGAACGTGACGACCTCGTTGTCGCTCGAGGGCGCGCCGGGGGCCTCCTGCGCTGGGCGGCGCCTGAGGACGGCGTGCACGCGCGCCAGCAGTTCGCGCGGGTTGAAGGGCTTGCCCAGGTAGTCGTCGGCGCCGACTTCCAGTCCGACGATCCGGTCGACGTCCTCGCCCTTGGCGGTCAGCATGATGATGGGCGTGCGGTCGTTGGCGGCGCGCAGGCGCCTGCAGATGGACAGTCCGTCTTCGCCCGGCATCATCAGGTCCAGCACGATCAGGTCGGCCGTTTCCCGCAGCATCAGGCGGTTGAGCGCCTTGCCGTCCTCGGCCAGGATCACTTCGAATCCCTCTTGGGTCAGGTAACGGCGCAGCAGGTCGCGGATGCGAGCGTCATCATCGACAACCAGGATCTTGTCGGTACGGGCTGCAGCTTGGGTCATGGTGCTCCAATGGATTTGTAACAGAGCCGATTTTGAGGGCCTGGACCGCGTCTCGCGCGGGTTTTCCCGCTGGTATGACACAGTGTTACAAATGTTGCCCTGCAGCGCAAGCGTTGACCTGATGGGTGTGAACGCCTCGGCCGAAGCCCTCGTTTAATGCGGATCATGAAGAATTTCCTCGCCCCGATCGCCTGCCTGGCTGCGGTGGTGTGTCAGGCCCAGACAGCCCCCGGCGGGCAATCCGCCGCCGACGTACGGCAAGCCGCCGCGCAAAAGCCGTCGCCAAATTCTTCGTTCGCGCCCCGGCAGCTGTCGGCGCAGGAGCGCGCGGAGCTGCGCCGTCAACTGACGCAATTCAGCCGCGCCGGCGGCAAAGGCTCGTGAGCGCCGGGGATCGCGGCCTCGCGCCAGCCGCCCTGAAAACAGTGATGGCGCCGCGGCTGTTGGCTTTCGTATGGGGTGCCTGCGCACTCGGCGTCTTCGCCCAGCCGGCGCCGTACCCGCCCGTGCAGAACGTGTTGCAACTGTCCGCGACTGGGACGGTTGAAGTGCAACAGGATTTGCTGAGCATGAGTTTGAGCACCACCCGCGAGGGGAGCGATCCCGCCGCCGTGCAAAGCCAGCTCAAGCTCGCGCTGGATGCGGCGCTGGGCGAGGCGCGCAAAACGGCGATGCCCGGCCAGATGGACGTGCGCACGGGCAATTTCGCCCTTTATCCACGCTACAGCCAGGGCGGCCGGATCAGCGCCTGGCATGGCACGGCCGAGCTCGTCCTGGAGGGACGGGACTTCGCCAGGATCACGCAGACCGCCGGGCGCATCCAGTCCATGACGCTGGGCGGGGTGAGCTTCGGGCTCAGCCGGGAACAGCGCGCGAAAGCGGAGGGCGAGGCGCAAGGCGCGGCCATCGAGCGCTTCAAGGCGAAGGCGGCCGAGCTCGCCCGGGGTTTCGGTTTCCAGGGCTACGGCCTGCGCGAGGTGGCGGTCCACACGAACGAGCCGGGATTCCCTCGTCCGGTGCGAAGCTTGGCGATGGAATCCAAGGCAGCGCAGGCCGACATGCCGGTGCCGGTCGAGGCGGGCAAGAGCACCGTGGTCGTGACTGTTTCGGGGTCCGTGCAACTGCGCTAGCTGCGTGAGCGCATCGAGCGCCGGCCAGACGAGCGGCGCAATAGCGGGTCGATCCCCGCAAGCGGGGCCCCTCGCCCTGCGCTGTGAGGGCCATGGCAGTATCGACGCTCTGTCGCCTGACCGGCGCATCGAGCGCCGGCCAGACGAGCGGCGCATACGCGGGTCGATCCCCATGCGAAGCATGGGGCCCCTCGCCCTTCGCTACTGCGCCGCCCACCCCCCATCCATATTCCATGCCACGCCCCGGACGTTGTTCGCGGCGGGGGAGCACAGGAAGACGGCGAGTTCGCCCAATTCTTCGGGCGTGGTGAATTGCATGGACGGCTCTTTCTCGCCGAGCAATTGGCGGGTGGCCTCTTCGTTCGACCAGCCATTGGCGGCCGCCTTCGCGTCGACCTGCTGCTGCACCAGCGGCGTCAGCACCCAGCCGGGGCAGATCGCGTTGCAGGTCACGCCGGTGGTCGCGGTCTCCAGCGCGATGACCTTGGTCAATCCCACCAGGCCATGCTTGGCGGCGACGTAGCCTGCCTTCTGCGCCGAGGCGACCAGTCCGTGCACCGAGGCCAGGTTGATGATGCGCCCCCAGTTCGCCGCCTTCATCGCCGGCAGCGCCAGCCGGCTCGCATGGAATGCGCTGGACAGGTTGATGGCGATGATGGCATCCCATTTCTCGGGCGCGAAGTCCTCGACCGGGGCGACATGCTGGATGCCGGCGTTGTTCACCAGCACGTCCACGCGGCCGAACTGCGCGGCGGCGAACTTCATCATCTCCTCGATCTCGGACGGCTTGCTCATGTCCGCGCCGTGGTATGCGACGTTCGCGCCCAGCGCCCGGACCTGGGCCTTCGGGCCTTCGATGTCGCCGAAGCCATTGAGCACGATGTTGGCGCCCTGTTTCGCGAGCGCCTTGGCGATTCCCAGGCCGATCCCGCTGGTGGAGCCGGTGACGAGAGCGGTTTTCCCTTTGAGCATGATGAGTCTCCGAAAAGATTAGGATGGAGGCGAAGACACCATCCACACGAGAAAGTATCGGGGTTTTTCCCGGCCATGCCCGAACCTACGCTGAACTACGTAACCTGCCCCGATCCGTCCGGCGGCCACCGCATGGCCTGGTGGCAATGGGGCGATCCCGCCGCAGGCCATGTGATCGTGTGCGTGCACGGCTTGTCGCGCCAGGGCCGCGACTTCGACGTGCTGGCCCAGGCACTGGTCGGGCGCGCCGGCCACCCGCTTCGCATCGTCTGCCCTGACGTGGCAGGGCGCGGCCGCAGTGACTGGCTGAAGGATCCGCAGGGCTACCAGATTCCGACCTACGTCGCCGACATGCTTGCGATGCTGGCGCAATTGCATGGACAGGCGGCGATCGCGACGCTAGATTGGCTGGGCACGAGCATGGGCGGCTTGATCGGCATGGCGCTGGGCGGCGCGCCCGCGTTGCCGCTGCCGGTTGCGCTGCGGCGGCTGGTGCTCAATGACGTGGGGCCCGCGATCGAGTGGCGGGCGCTGCACCGCATCGGCGCCTACCTGGGCAATACGGGCCGTTTCGCCAGCGTGGAAGAGGCTGCATCGGCCATGTGGGCGATCTCGACCAGTTTCGGTCCGCATACGCCCGCGCAGTGGCTGGCGCTGTCGCAAGCCATGGTCAGGGCCTTGCCCGGCGGCGGCTACACGCTGCATTACGACCCGGCCATCGCCGTGCCGTTCCGGTCCGTCACCGAGGAATCCGTGGCGCAGGGGCAGGCGGCGCTCTGGCAGCTGTACGACAAGCTGAAAGCCGATGTGCTGATCACCCGCGGCGCCCAGTCGGACCTGCTGTCGCGCGAAACCGCGCTCGAGATGACGCGGCGCGGACCGGGGGCGCGCCTTGTCGAATTTGAAGGCGTGGGACATGCCCCCAC
Organism: Ramlibacter sp.; assembly: GCA_023701085.1. Lineage (GTDB taxonomy): Bacteria > Pseudomonadota > Gammaproteobacteria > Burkholderiales > Burkholderiaceae_C > Ramlibacter. The sequence continues at coordinate 4,721 of JAMPXR010000230.1, forward strand.
GTTCGTGACGAACCACCAGATCGAGGCCGCTGCTTCCTTCTTACTGAAATGAAAAGTTTGACCGCGGAGCAAGCCGACTCCGCCCAGGTTCCCGAGCTGATCGCCGCCACCGAGCAGTCGATGCCGCATCAGGCCGACGCGCTGGCGCGCGCGCGGGCGTTCGCGCAGCCCTTCATCGCCGGCGAAACGCTGGACACGGGACAGAACACGCTGGCCCACGCCGACGCCGTGGCGGCCATCCTCAAGTCCATGGGCGGG
>JAMPXR010000231.1 GCA_023701085.1 Ramlibacter sp.
CCCCGGCGTGCAGGGCCAGGGTGTCAAAGCCTGGGTCGGAGTAACCGGGCATTGCAATGTCTCCTCTGAACGGGACGCTATGGAACTGGTCACGATTGTGGGCTATATTCACTTGACCGGCAGCTCACCGGTGCCACAGAGGAGACAGCGCAATGAGGGTCAGCGACATCCTGCGGGTCAAGGGCGACGCCCTGTACACCGTCACGCCCGATCAAGCCCTGGCGGACGCGATCAGGATCATGGCGGAAAAGGACATCGGTTCCCTGGTGGTGATGGACCATGGCAACCTCGCCGGCATGCTCACCTTCCGCGAGGTCATCACGTGCATCGTCAACAATGGCGGCGCGGTCGGCGACGCCGCGGTGCGCAGGGCGATGGACGACAAGCCGCTCACCTGCACCTCCGCCACCGAACTGGACGAAGTGCGGCGCATGATGCTGGAGAGCCACGCCCGCTACATGCCGGTGATGGACCGGCGCGACCTCATGGGCGTGATCAGTTTCTATGACGTGGCCCGTGCGGTGGTCGACAGCCAGAACTTCGAAAACCGCATGCTCAAGGCCTATATCAGCGACTCCCGGGGCATGGAGGAGCAGTCGCCCGGCCCGCAACTCTGAGCCGGTCCCCGCTCTGGGATAATTTCCGTGGCCTGGGCCGACGCTGCGTCACGCGGCGACCCGGCAGGCCCCTGGAACATCACGCATGAGCGGTAACACCTTCGGAACTCTTTTCGCGGTCACCAATTTCGGCGAATCGCACGGGCCGGCGATCGGCTGCGTGATCGACGGCTGCCCGCCCGGCATGGACCTCGCCGAATCGGACATCCAGCCCGACCTGGACCGGCGCCGGCCCGGCACCAGCCGGCATGTCACCCAGCGCCAGGAAGCCGACCAGGTGGAAATCCTGTCCGGCGTGCACGAGGGAAAGACCACGGGCACCCCGATCGCCCTGCTGATCCGCAACACCGACCAGCGCAGCAAGGACTACTCGGACATCGCGCAGGTGTTCCGGCCGGGCCACGCGGACTACACCTACCTGCAGAAATACGGATTGCGCGACCCGCGCGGCGGCGGCCGCGCCTCGGCCCGGCTCACGGCGCCGATGGTGGCCGCGGGCGCCGTGGCGAAGAAGTGGCTGCGCGAGCAGTACGGCACGCAGTTTCGGGGCTGCATGCAGCAGCTGGGCGAGATCGTGATCCCATTCGAGAGCTGGGACCATGTCCCGCACAACCCGTTCTTCGCGCCCATCGCCGACGTGGCGCATCTGGAAAGCTACATGGACGCCCTGCGCAAGGCGGGCGACTCCTGCGGCGCGCGCGTGCGGGTCATGGCGACGAAGGTCCCGGTCGGGCTGGGCGAGCCCCTGTTCGACAAGCTCGACGCCGACATCGCGTGGGCCATGATGGGCATCAACGCGGTCAAGGGCGTCGAGATCGGCGCCGGCTTCGCGAGCGTCACGCAGCGCGGCACCACGCACGGCGACTCCCCCACGCCACGCGGCTTCAGGACGAACAACGCGGGAGGCGTGCTGGGCGGTATCAGCACCGGGCAGGACCTGGAGGTTTCGATCGCGATCAAGCCGACCAGCTCGATCGCCAGCCCGCGCGAGACGATCGACTTGAAAGGCGAATCCACGCAGGTGGTGACGAAAGGGCGCCACGATCCGTGCGTGGGCATTCGCGCGGCCCCGATCGCCGAGGCCATGCTGGCGCTGGTCGTGATGGACCATGCGCTGCGCCAGCGGGCGCAAAACGCCGACGTGGTGTCCCCGGTGCGTGCGATCCCGGGCGCCATTTCCTGAACCGCCGAGCCTGAACCGCCGAGCCCGGACCGCGCCGAGCCGTGACAGGCGCGGCGAATGCGGCTACGCTAGAGGTTGCGGCACCGGGCTGCGGAACTCACCGGATGCCGCGCTACTCTGACTCCTACCTGTAAGGAGGCCGCTCATGGACAGCAATACCTCGACGCCGCCGGCCCAGCGCATCGACCTGACGCGTGAAATGGAGGTCGCCTACTGGTGCCGCGTCTTCGACGTCAGCATGGCCCAGTTGCGCGAGGCCGTCCATCACGCCGGGCACCAGGTCCAGGAAGTCCGGCGCTACCTCAGCCGGAAGCTGCCACCCGCGCAGTGACCCGGCGCGGCCGGTTGTGGGCTGGCGCCCGCCTGCACGAAGCAGGGTTCGCGCACAGGCTGGCCGCTCGCACGGGACTTCGTCCAAACCCTGCCAGCCCAGCGGGAACGACCGCGGTGCGCTGCATCCGCGCCCAAACGCCGCTAGGATCGGCTCATGACGGCCGAGCTGAAAATCGATTTTGTTTCCGACGTGTCCTGCCCCTGGTGCGCCATCGGGCTCGCCTCGCTCGAACGGGCGCTGGAGCGCCTGGGCGGCGAGCTGCGCGCGCAGCTGCACTTCCAGCCGTTCGAGCTCAATCCCGCGATGCCACCGGACGGGCAGGACATCACCGAGCACCTGACGCAGAAATACGGCAGCACGCCCCAGCAGCAGGCCCAGACGCGGGAAGCCATCCGGCAGCGCGGCGCGGACCTCGGTTTCGAATTCAGGAAGGAAGGGCGCGGGCGCATCTACAACACCTTCGACGCGCATCGCCTGCTGCACTGGGCGGCGCTGTCCGTGCCCGGGCGCCAGCACGCCTTGAAAAAGGCGCTGTTCGAGGCCTACTTCGGCCAGGGGCGCAGTCCGGCGGACCCTGAGGTCCTGGTCGAGGTCGCCGAGCGGGCGGGCCTGCCCGCGGCCGAGGCGCGCGAAGTGCTGGAAAGCGGCCGTTACGCGGCCGAGGTGCGCGAGCGCGAACGCTTCTACACGGCGCATGGCATCCACGCCGTGCCGGCCGTCATCATCAACGACCGGCACCTGATCGAGGGCGGGCAGCCGCCGGAGGTCTTCGAGCAGGCTTTGCGCCGCATCGCCAGCGCTTCCTGAGCTGCTCAGCGTTCGTTCACCGTCAGCCAGAACTGATGGAGCTTGCGCATCCGGCGGCGCAGCTCGTCGTAGTCGGTGGCCTTGCGCACGTAGCCGTTGGCCCCATGCGCGTAGCAGGCGGCGATGTCGGCCTGCTCGCTGGAGGAGGAATGCATGACCACGGGGATGGCGGCCGTGCGCGAATCCCGGCGGATGGCTTTGAGCACCTCCAGCCCGTGCAGGCGCACCAGCTTCATGTCCAGTATCACCAGCCGCGGCTGCGAAGCGGGGTCGCGCCGCGCGTGCGCGCCGCGGCCGAACAGGTAATCCAGCGCTTCCACGCCGTCGCCGGCGGTGGCGATCTCAGCCATGTCGCAGCACTCGGCCAGCGCCATCACGATCAATTCGAGGTGATCCGGATTGTCGTCCACCACGAGCAGCTCGGCGTTCTTCATCGTCGGGACGGAAAGCGGGACTTTCGTTGCGGCGCTGGGGCGAAAAGCTGCGCTTTTGCCGCCTCCTGGCCGGACTCTCCCTGATGCGCGCGACCGCCCGTGCGGCGGCCGCGGGTTCATTCTCGCACATCGACGGATGAGCCATCCGGCGCATCGCCGGGGGCCTGCGGCCCGGCGACGGCGTCGCGTCCTACAGATACAAATGCCTCGCCTCGACACAATGAGACACAGGTCCGGGGCGTTCAAGCCCGGACGGTCCGCGCGAGCGCCAGGCAATAGTCCATCAGGGCGTCGGTTTCAATGGATTTGTCGAATACGCCATCGCTGCCCAACTCTTCGCATTTGCGCCGCATGTCGGGGTTGGCTGCGCCCGTCAGCACAACCATCTTCTGCGCGGGCCTGCGGTCGCGGCACGCCTTGAGCACGCCCAGGCCGCTGCCGCCAGGCTCCAGGATCAGGTCGATCACGGCGAGGTCCCATTCATTGGCCTTGTCCGTGAGCCATGCGACCGCGTCCTTCTGCGTGGCGGCGACGCCCGCCGTCTCGATGCCGGCGAGTTCGGCAAGCGCTTCAACCAGGCTGTCGCGAATCGCGACGTTGTCTTCGACCACGAATGCTTTGAGGGCCACCGCCGGTCTCCTTGGTGCTGCTGGCCGGGTTCACCTGCTGCCCATTCCGATGAAAGGCGTGCGCAAAGCGGATATCGGGCATTTTGCACGCAAGCAGCGCGCGCGTGGGGCGTCGCGCGCACTGGCGCTTCGCGCGGAGTCGGCCGCATGAGCCCTTCAGCCGAGCAGGAAATCGATGCGCTGCGGCGCGCGCTGGAAGAAGTGCGCGGGCAACTGCAGGCTTCACGCGCCCTGGCCGCGCAGCAGCAGGCGCTGCTTCAGGAGGAGCGCGCTGCCCGGGCGGGGGCGGAGAGCGTGAATTTGCTGAAAGATCAATTCCTGGCGATCGTTTCGCACGAGCTTCGCAGCCCGCTCAGCGCCATTGCCGGCTGGGCTCATATGCTCCAGGGCGAAGGCGCCGGGGCGGAAGACCGCAAGAAGGGGCTGGAGGTGATCGAGCAGAGCGTGCGGGTGCAATCCAAGCTGATCGAGGACCTGCTGGACATCAGCCGCATCGCGTCGGGGCGGATGCGGCTGGAATTGCAGCCGGTGGAGCCGCGCGCGTTCATCGACGCGGCGGTGGAAGCCATACGCCCGTCGGCCGAGGCGAAGAGCATGCGCGTGCGCAAGCTGCTGGATCTGGCGGCGGGGCCGGTCACGGGCGACCCGGGCCGACTGCAGCAGGTGATGGTGAACCTCCTGACCAACGCCGTGAAGTTCACGCCCGAGAAAGGCTACATCGAGATCGCGCTGCAACGCTGCGGCGACCGCGCGGAAATCAGCGTGGCGGACACGGGCATCGGCATCCGGGCGGATTTCCTGCCCCATGTGTTCGATCGTTTCCGCCAGGCTGACGACTGCGTTCACGCGCGCCACGGCGGCCTCGGCCTGGGGCTGGCCATCGTCAAGCATCTGGTGGAACTGCACGGCGGCGACATCCGGGCCGAGAGCCTCGGCGAGGGCTGCGGCGCCACGTTCGTGCTGCGCCTGCC
>JAMPXR010000232.1 GCA_023701085.1 Ramlibacter sp.
GCGCACACCACCGTGATGCAGGATGCCTGGCAGCGCGGCCAGCAGGTGACGCTGCACGGCTGGGTCTACGGGCTGTCCGACGGCCTGCTCAAGGACCTGCGGGTCAGCGTGGAGAACAACGAACAGCTGGGCCCGGCCTACCGCGACGCGGTGACGGCCGCGGCCTGCGCGCTGCGAAGCTAGGGCCTGTTAACACTATTTTTGACAGATGCGTTGCGATTCAAAAGAGTTCAGTGCTAGGCGCGGCGGCGCCGCCGCACTGACGTGCGGCAAGCTGCCGCAACGACGCAATGGGCCCTTTTGAATCGCAACCCGAAGGGAACATGGACAGAACCGCGCCACTCGTCGTTGCACTCCTAGCCAAGGCGTCCAGCCTTGGCGTCGTCGCGCGCCTAGATTGGTGCGGTTCTGTCCATGTTCGCACTGCCAAAAATAGTGTTAACAGGCCCTAGAACCGCGCATGTTCCCGCAACGCCTCGATTCCCCGCTGGCCTACGACATCGCCAAGGCGATGATGGACGGCTTCAACCGCCATTACCGGCTGTTCCGCACCGAATCGGCGCGCGCCAAGCACCGGTTCGAGACCGCCGACTGGCACGGCCAGCAGCGCGCGCAGCGCGAGCGCATCGAGTTCTACGACCTGCGCGTGAAGGAGGCGACGACGCGCCTGGAGAAGGAATTCAAGGCCGGCGAGCAGCCGATGGAGGTCTGGCAGCAGGTCAAGCTGCACTACATCGGCCTGCTGGTGGACCACCACCAGCCGGAGCTGGCGGAAACCTTCTTCAATTCGGTCACGACCAAGATCCTGCACCGCACGCACTTCCACAACGACTTCATCTTCGTGCGGCCGGCGGTGAGCACCGAGTACATCGAGAACGACGAGCCGGCGGCCATGCCGACCTACCGCTCGTACTACCCGACGCGCGAGACCCTGCGCGACACCATCGTGCGCATCGTCGACAACTTCCGGCTGCAGCGCCCGTTCGACGACCTGCCGCGCGACGCGGGCTACGTGCTGGAGGCCATCAGCGCGCGCCTGCAGCACGTCAAGCTGCGCGCCAACTTCCAGATCCAGGTGCTGTCCTCGCTGTTCTACCGCAACAAGGGCGCCTACGTGGTCGGCAAGATCATCAACGGCTTCAACGAGGTGCCGTTCGCCATGCCGATCCTGCACAACCGCGCGGGCAGGCTGGTGATCGACGCCTGCCTGTTCGGCGAGGACGACATGCAGATGCTGTTCTCGTTCGCGCGCGCCTACTTCATGGTCGACATGGAGGTGCCCTCGGCCTACGTGCAGTTCCTGCGATCGCTGATGCCGCGCAAGCCTCGCAACGAGCTGTACAACGCGATCGGGCTGGCCAAGCAGGGCAAGACGCTGTTCTACCGCGATTTCCTCTACCACCTGAAGCATTCCAGCGACAAGTTCCGCATCGCGCCCGGCATCAAGGGCATGGTGATGCTGGTGTTCGACCTGCCCTCGTTTCCCTACGTCTTCAAGCTGATCAAGGACCGCTTCCCGCCGCAGAAGGACATCACGCGCGAGCAGATCAAGGCCAAGTACCTGCTGGTCAAGCAGCACGACCGCGTCGGGCGCATGGCCGACACGCTCGAGTACAGCGAGGTCGCTTTCGCCCGCGAGCGCTTCGAGGACGCATTGATCGAGGAAATCCGCTCGTATGCCCCCAGCCAGCTGGAGATCAGCGACCGCGACGGCGACGGCCACGAGGAAATCGTCATCAAGCACCTGTACATCGAGCGGCGCATGATCCCCCTGAACATCTACCTGCAGGAGGCGCTGGAGACCGACCAGGAGGAGGACCGCGACAGCGTGGCGGCGGGCCTGGCGCAGGACCAGATCGAGCGGGTGGTGATCGAGTACGGGAACGCCATCAAGGACCTGGTGGCCGCCAACATCTTCCCCGGCGACATGCTGTGGAAGAACTTCGGCGTGACGCGCAACGGCAAGGTGGTGTTCTACGACTACGACGAGATCGAGTACCTGACCGACTGCGAATTCCGCAAGATCCCGGAAGCGCGCACCGAAGAGGAAGAGCTGTCGGCCGAGGTCTGGTACCGGGTCGGGCCCAAGGACGTGTTCCCGGAAACCTTCGGTCCTTTCCTGCTGGGCCATCCGGCGGTGCGGGAGGTGTTCCTGAAGCACCACGCCGACCTGCTGGACGCCGCCTTCTGGCAGGCCCACAAGGAGCGCATCCTGGCCGGCTACGTGCACGACGTCTTCCCCTACGAGCGCGACAAGCGCTTTTCCCGGCGCCCTGCGCCGCTCGCCGTGGCGGCGCCCGCCCCGCAGCCGGCGGCGCGCCACCCGGCCACCTCGGGCGCCTTGCCCGCAGCACGGAAGGCAGGATGAGCCGGCCATGAATGCCCGGGATGCCTGGGAGTTCGCCAGCTTCGTCGTGACGGCGCTGGGCCTGCCCTTCGCCATCGTGTTTTTCGCCTGGGAGCAGCGCAAGGAACGCGACAACGAGGAAGAAGAGGGCTACCAGCTGCTGTCCAACGCCTACAACGACTTCCTCAAGGTGGTGCTGGCCCATCCCGACCTGCACCTGCGGGCCAACGAGCCGCTGCGCGACCCGACGCCGGAGCAAAATGAGCGGATGCTGGTGATTTTCGACATGCTGATGTCCCTGTTCGAACGCGCCTACCTCGTGGCCTACAAGCCGAAGATGAGCGAGACCGAGGCGCGGCGCTGGAACAGCTGGGACGACTACATGCGCGAATGGTGCCGGCGGGAGGACTTCCACAACGCCCTGCCGCTGCTGCTGCGGGGCGAGGACCCGCAATTCCAGAGTTACCTGCGCCGCCTCGCCGAGGAGGAGCGCGGCGTCTTCATTCAACTTTCCTAAGGAGCTCACCATGTCTGATTCCATCGTTATCGTCGGTTCCGCGCGCACGCCCATGGGCGCATTCCAGGGGGACTTTTCGGCACTGTCGGCGCACGACCTGGGCGGCGCGGCGATCAAGGCCGCGGTCGGGCGCGCCGGGATCTCGGGCGACGCCGTGGGCGAGGTGCTGTTCGGCAACTGCCTGATGGCGGGCCAGGGCCAGGCGCCGGCGCGCCAGGCGGCCTTCAAGGGCGGGCTGCCCAAGAGCGCCGGCGCCGTCACGCTGTCCAAGATGTGCGGCTCGGGCATGAAGGCCGCGATGTTCGCGCACGACATGCTGCTGGCCGGCACGCATGAGGTGATGGTGGCCGGCGGCATGGAAAGCATGACCAATGCGCCCTACCTGCTGCTCAAGGGGCGCGGCGGCTACCGCATGGGGCACGACCGCGTGTTCGACCACATGATGCTGGACGGCCTGGAAGACGCCTACGAGGCCGGCCGCTCCATGGGCACCTTCGGCGAGGACTGCGCCGCCAAGTACAAGTTCAGCCGCGAAGAGCAGGACGCTTTCGCCATCGCCAGCGTCAAGCGCGCCAAGGCGGCCACGGACTCGGGCGCCTTCGCCGCCGAGATCACGCCGGTGACGGTCAAGAGCCGTGCCGGCGAGGTGGTGGTTTCCATCGACGAAGGCCCGGGCAAGGTCAAGCTCGACAAGATCCCGGCGCTCAAGCCCGCATTCAAGAAGGACGGCACGATCACGGCCGCGTCCAGCTCCAGCATCAACGACGGCGCCGCGGCGCTGGTGCTGATGAAGGAATCCACCGCCGTGCGCTACGGCAGCAAGCCGGTGGCGCGCATCGTCGGCCACGCCATGCACTCGCAGGAGCCGGAATGGTTCACCACGGCCCCGGTCGGCGCGGCGCAGAAGCTGCTGGCCAAGACCGGCTGGAAAGTCGGCGACGTGGACTTGTGGGAAGTCAACGAGGCCTTTGCCGTGGTGCCCATGGCGCTGATGAAGGAACTGGGCGTCAGCCACGAGGTGGTCAACGTGAACGGCGGCGCCTGCGCGCTGGGGCACCCGATCGGCGCGTCCGGCGCCCGCATCATGGTGACCTTGATCCACGCGCTCAAGGCACGCGGCGGCAAGCGCGGCATCGCCACGCTGTGCATCGGCGGCGGGGAAGCCACGGCCGTCGCGCTGGAGCTGCTGTAAGGGCGCTCCTCCCTCTCCCCGCGGGGAGAGGGCTTGGCTGCGGTCTGAGCCATATACCGGTTGGGCAAGGTCGTGTCCACTGTGCTCGTCATCGGCGCGTCGCGCGGCATCGGCCTGGAGTTCGTTCGCCAATACCGGGGGGACTGGGACCGCGTCATCGCCACGGCGCGCGACGATGCCGGGCTGGCGCGCCTGGAGGATCTGGGCGCGCGCGCCCTGAGGCTGGACGTGACCGATCCGCAGGGCGCCGCCGGGCTGCGCGCGCAGCTGGAAGGGGAGAAGCTCGATATCGCGATTTACGTCGCGGGTGTTTACGCCAAGGGCGATGCGACGAGCGAGCCCGTGCCGGAGGAATTCGACCGCGCGATGCACACCAACGTGCTGGGCGCCATGCGGGCGCTGGCGCGGATCGCGCCCCTGGTCGAGGCGGCGCAGGGACGGTTCGCCTTCATCAGCAGCGAGATGGGCCGCATCGGCGAAGTGGCGTCCAGCCACGGCTGGACCTACCGGGCCAGCAAGGCGGCGCTGAACATGGCGGTGGCTTCGGCCCAGGGCAACTACCCGCGGGCCACGCTGGTGGCGATCAACCCCGGCTGGGTGCGCACCGACCTGGGCGGCGCCGGCGCGCCGCTGGAGGTGGAGCGCAGCGTCGCCGCGATGCGGCAGACCCTGGCCGGCCTGACGCGCCGCCACCGGGGCGCTTTCCTCAATTACGATGGCCGCCGCTACAAGACATGGTGAGCCCAGGCAAAAAGGTGAACGCGCGATGCTGCTGACCCAAGACCAGGAAATGATCCGAGACGCGGTGCGCGCCTTCGCGCGCGAGCAGCTCTGGCCCCACGCGCCGCGCTGGGACAAGGAGCACCACTTCCCGCGCGAGGCGCATCGCGGCCTGGCGGCGCTGGGGGCCTAC
>JAMPXR010000233.1 GCA_023701085.1 Ramlibacter sp.
CGTTTTTCCATCGCCTCGGTGTTCTGGAACTCCGGGCAGACCAAGGTTCAGGGTTTCGCGCTCAACATCGTGACAGGGGAAATGCAGTTCGGCTGGCCCAGCCTGGCGGATTCGGCGGTCGCGCTCTTTCAGGACGAATACAAGCTGCCGATCATTCCGCCCGAGATCGCCGCCGTCACGGCCGCGACGGCTGAGCACCTATTCCCGCTGCTGCTGCTGTTCGGCTTGGCGACGCGCTTCTCGGCACTGGCGCTGCTGGTGATGACGCTGGTCATTCAGGTCTTTGTGTACCCGGGCGCCTACGCGACCCACGGCACGTGGGCGGCGGTGCTGCTCTACCTGATGGCTCGCGGACCGGGGTGGCCGTCGATCGACCATTGGCTCGCCAACCGGCGGGCCTGAGCCGTGCCAAGCAGCGGACGCCACCGTGCCGCGCTGGCATTTCCTCCGCGGGCCGTCTGCCGCGGATTTTGTTCCACCATCGAGGAGAAGATGATGACTTCCATGTCCAACCGAGTTGCCAAATCGCTGGCCGCCGCCGTCGTGACGGCCGCCGCTTTGGGGGGCTGCGCCATGTCGCCGTGCCGCGCCTGCACGGGCAAGAAGTGCGGCGCGCAAACGTCTGCCAAGTGCGGTGCTTGCAAGGCCAAGTGCGGAGCATGCAGCGGCAAGATGAAATAGCAGGCCGGCATGCCCCCATCGGCCCCGTTGCGCAAGCACTGGCGCAGTCTCGACGCCGGGCAGCTGGCGGTGGCGCTGCGCCAGGCGAATTGCGCCGTCGATGCGTTCGCCGCGGCCACGGCCGCTTCGGGCTCCCTGTTGCAGTCGTGGGTTCAGGGCGAGCCCGTGTTCGAGTTCGATCACTACCCTTCTGGCGACGTGATCGACTCGCACACCGGCTCGCAGTTCTACTACCACTCGCACCGGCAGGAGGGCCTCGAGCATGGCCACCTGCATCTGTTCTGGCACGCCACCTCGAGCGGGCGGCGGCGCTACTTCAAAGACGGGCAGGTGCGATGGAATCGTGCCGCGCCCACGCACCTGTTCGCGATTTCCCTGGACTCGCGCGGCCTGCCGGTTGCCCTGTTCACCGTGAATCGTTGGGTCACCGACGGCTACTGGTTCGATGCCGCCACCACGCAGGCCATGGTGGACCGTTTCCGGATGGGAGCATTGCCGGGACACGAGCACGCCTGCGCATGGCTCACTGGTTTCGCGCGCTTCTACCGGCCCGTGCTTGCCGAGTTGCTTCAACGCCGCGACCAGCGGCTGGGTCGCGGCGGCGGGATCGCCAGGGCGCTGGACAACCGGCGCCTGGAAGTGCTCAGTGCCATCCGCGTCGACTGGATGGCTGATCTGGACGCTCTGCAGCGGCTGGCCATGCGCCACGGACTGCCCGCATATCCCGACGGGCCATTTCCTGGAGCTCACGGCCTTGCTTCCCTGTGCCGCAGCGCAATGTAGGCGCCGGCGGCCGGGTGCTTGGCGCAGGGGTGGGAAAGGCAGAGCTCGCCAGCTTGCACCCGAGGCAAAATGGCCGGGATTTTTGTCCACCCGTGTAACCCTCAGCCTGGAACCAGCGAATGGATTGGAAGGAACGTGCGGCGGCCACGGAGGACCGGCTCCGGGGCCTGTTGCTGCAAGCGCTGGCGGGCGATGCGGCCGCGTATCGGCTGTTCCTGGAGGCCCTCGGGATGCATTTGAGGGCTTATTACCGCAGACGGATGTCGCAATGGCCGGACGACGTGGAGGATCTGGTGCAGGAAGCATTGCTGGCGGTGCACAACAACCGCCACACCTACAAGCTGGAGCAGCCGCTGACCGCCTGGGTGCATACGATTGCCCGCTACAAGCTGGTGGACTTGCTGCGCTCCCGCTCGCGGCACGAGGCGCTGCATGACCCGCTGGAGGAGGATCTGCAGGTGTTCGCGGCATCGCACGAGGATGCTGCTGACGCGCACCGCGATCTCGAGCAGTTGCTGCGGTCACTGCCGGAACGGCACCGCCGCGCGCTCGTGATGATGAAGCTGGAAGGCGCGTCGGTCGCGGACGCGGCCCTGGCCACCGGAATGTCGCAGTCCGCTGTGAAGGTCGGAGTTCATCGCAGTCTCAAGGCGCTGGTGGCCAAAGTGAAAGGACAGCCATGAGGACGGACGACCTGATCACGGCGCTGGCGGCCGACCTGACGCCGGTCGATCCTGCCAGCACCGAGCGTCGGTCCCTCGGGAAGCTGATGGCCGGCGCTCTGGTGGCCTTCGCTGTCGTGCTGCTCTGGCTAGGCCCGCGGCCGGACATCGCGGCGGCGGCAGCACTGCCGATGTTCTGGCTGAAGCTTGCCTTTCCAGCCAGCCTGGGCGTCGCGGCCCTGGTGGCCTTGCGCCGGCTCGGCTACCCTGGCGTGCGGCTTGGCCGTGCACCGCTGGGCGTGGCGGCGCCCGTGGCGCTCGTCTGGCTCATGGCGGCCGTCGCGCTGCTGATCGCTGCACCCGCACAACGGCTGCCGCTGGTGCTGGGCGAAACGTGGCAGGAGTGTCCAGTGACCATCGCGCTGCTGTCCGTGCCCGTGATGGTTTTCGCATTTTGGGCGCTGCGTGGCCTGGCGCCGACCCGGTTGCCGCTGGCGGGCGCCGCGGCCGGCCTGTTTGCCGGCGCCGCGGCGGCGCTGGCCTACGCGCTGCACTGCCCCGAGATGGAAGCGCCGTTCCTGGGCGTGTGGTACGTGCTGGGAATGCTGATTCCGACCGGCATCGGCGCACTGCTGGGGCCGTGTTTGCTGAAGTGGTGATGCGGCCTGAAACTCGGCGCTCAAACGGAGAGTGCCTGTAGGAGAAGGCCCACGGCAGAAAGATTGCCGCGGCCGGGCTGGCCCACAGGCGAATGCTGCCTTGTCCTACAGCCTGAAACCGGGCCGCGGTGCAACCTGCCGGAACACGCTTTTCCGCAAGCGCCCGAACCCCATGAAATACTCGCTGCGCAAGACGCCGTCTCATCTGCATCTGGCCTACAAGTACGGGGAGACCAGCGACGGGTTGCTGGGCCGGCACTTCATGCTGGAGGTGGAAGGTGCCTTGCTCACGCTGGCGATCGACCTCGCGGCCAATTTCCACACCCGCAACAAGAACGCTGCCGCCTACCTCGACGCCGTGAACCTGGCGCGCAACCACCACAAGCTGCGGTATCTGCAATGCGGCGACAACCTGCTGCGATCACGCTTGATCCGGGCCTGGGAACAGGTGCGCGAGCCCGAACTGCGCATGCGCCTGGAGCTCGGCCCGCAAGGCCGGTACCTGTATGCGGTCCGGCCGCATTCGCTGTTCATGGGCGGGATACAGTTCGACGTCCAGCACGAGCTGGAGGCCGGCGAGGACCGCCCGCGCGGCCACTTGCTGGAAGTCCATCACGCATGAACGGCCCGCCCCAACGCGGCGCGCGCGCGATCGCCGTCCTGGCGCGGCTGGCGCTGGCCTGCCTGCTGGGCCTGGCGGCCCTGAGCGCGGCCGCCGGCGGCGGCGAGCTGCGGTCCCGGTACGGCGAGCTGCGCGAGCAGCTGCGCGACAACAACTTCCACCGCCCGCTCTACATCGTCTCCTCGCAAGACGGCGACACGCTGCGGGGCGACATCTACGCCGTGCTGGACCATCCGTTCGCTGAGGTCGGCGGCGCCCTGAAGGAGCCGGCGGACTGGTGCGACATCCTGATCCTGCCTTTCAACACCAAGTACTGCCGCGCGGCACCGGGCCAAAGCGGGGCGAGCCTGTCGGTGCGCATCGGCCGCAGGTCGGACCAGCCGGTGCAGGAGGCGTTCCGCCTGGAATTCGCGTTGCGGCCGGTCGCGGCCGCTGCCGACTACTTCGAAAGCCGGCTCGACGCGGGCAGCGGCCCCATGGGCACGCGCGACTACCGCATCGTCGTCGCGGCGGTGCCGCTGGATGCACGCCGCACTTTCATGCACCTGAGCTATTCGTACGGTTTCGGCGCTTTGGGAAGGCTGGCCATGCAGGCCTATCTCGCGACGGCGGGTGCCGGCAAGGTCGGCTTCAGCGTGGCGGGCCGGGACGCCGGCGGCGAGCCTGTGCTGATCGGCGGCGTGCGCGGAGCGATCGAGCGCAATGTCATGCGCTACTACCTGGCCATAGACGCGCACCTGGCGTCGCTGAGCGCGCCGCCCGGGCAGCGGCTGGAAAAGCGCATTGGCGCCTGGTTCGACGCGAGCGAGCGTTACCCGCGACAGCTGCGCGAGATGGACCGCGCGAGCTATTTCGCGATGAAGCGCCAGGAGTCCCGGCGCCAGCAGACCATGATCGAATAGCGCCCCTGAACGGGCGCCGGGCCGCTACTTCAGGCCCGCCGCCGCGCGCAGCGCCTGGGCCCGGTCCACGCGCTCCCAGGTGAACTCGGGTTCCTCGCGGCCGAAGTGGCCGTAGGCGGCGGTCTTTTCGTAGATCGGGCGCAGCAGGTCCAGCATCTGGATGATGCCCTTGGGCCGCAGGTCGAAATGGTCGTGCACCAGCGAGGCGATCTGGTCGTCGGGAATGGCGCCGGTGCCTTCGGTGTAGACCGTCACGTTCATCGGCTTGGCCACGCCGATCGCGTAAGCGACCTGGATCTGGCATTGGCGCGCCAGGCCGGCGGCCACGATGTTCTTGGCCACGTAGCGCGCGGCGTAGGCGGCGGAGCGGTCCACCTTGCTCGGGTCTTTGCCGGAGAACGCGCCGCCGCCGTGCGGGCAGGCGCCGCCGTAGGTGTCCACGATGATCTTGCGGCCGGTCAGGCCGCAGTCGCCCTGCGGGCCGCCGATGACGAAGCGGCCGGTCGGGTTGATCAGGTACTTGGTGTCCTTCAGCCACTGTGCGGGCAGCACCGGCTTGATGATCTCCTCGATCACCGCCTCGACGAAGGCCGGCAACATGTGCTTGCCGTCGCTCA
>JAMPXR010000234.1 GCA_023701085.1 Ramlibacter sp.
GCGCCAGCACGCGCGCCGGCCTTCATCCACAGCTCACCGAAGGCGCGCATGGGCGGCAGATGGGTGAAGCCGCCGGTGCGAAAGCGCTGCACACGCCCGCCCTCGTGGTCCACGCAGATCAGCAGGTCCTGGCGCACCGACTTGATCTCGCCGCACAGATGGGCGAGCTGCTCGCGGTCCCGCCAGTTGCGGCCAAAGAGGATCATTCCGCCCACCAGCGGGTGCGACAGGCGGCGGCGGTCCACCTCGGTCAGGGATGTCCCCGCGATGTCCAGGATCACGGGCGCATGTTCATTCATGGAACGGCTTTCTTCTCGACCACGACGAAGGTCGCGGCGTAGTCGCTTTCATCGGTGACGCTGACGTGCGCCGTCAGCCCTTGCGCCTCGAACCATTGCTTGAGCCCGCCGTGCAGGACGATGACCGGCTTGCCGCCGGGCAGGTTCGCGATCTCGCACTCGCGCCAGGTCATCGGCAGCCGCAGGCCCAGCCCGACCGCCTTGCTGAACGCCTCCTTGGCCGAAAAGCGCGTGGCCAGGTAGCGCACGCCGCGCTCCGGCCAGCGGCTGCTGCGCGATTTCCAGACCGCCAGCTCCGTGTCGCACAGGATCTTGCGGGCAAAGCGCTCGCCGTGCCGCTGCAGCGAAACGCGGATGCGGCGCAGGTCGCAGACGTCGGTCCCCACGCCGTGGATCATGAGCGGCCGCCGCCCGCGAAGGCCCGGTCGATGCAGGCCCGGTAGGCCTTGACGGTGGCGGCGTAACCCAGCTCCAGCGCGTCCGAGATCAGGGCGTGGCCGATCGACACCTCGCGAACCGCCGGCACGGCGCGCAGGAAATCGCTGAGATTGTCCCGGTTCAGATCGTGCCCGGCGTTGACCTCCAGGCCCGCGGCGCGCGCGGCCTGTGCGGATTCGACGAAGCCGCGCAGCACCTGCTCCTGGCGCGGCGTGCCCCAGGCCTGCGCGTAGCTTTCGGTATACAGCTCCACCCGGTCCGCCCCCAGCGCCCTGGCCGCGGCCATGGCGTGCGGCACCGGGTCCATGAACAGGCTCACCCGCACACCGAGGGCGCGCGCCTGCGCGATCACCGGCGCGAGCCGGTCGCCGTCCGCCGGCAGGTTCCAGCCATGGTCGCTGGTGAACTGGCCTTCGGCGTCGGGCACGAAGGTGCACTGGTGCGGACGCAGCTCGCGCACGAAATCCATCAGGTTGTGGAACGGGTTGCCCTCGATGTTGAACTCGGCATCCGGCCAGGACTGCAGCAGCCGGTGCAGGGCCCGCACGTCCTCGGCCCGGACATGGCGCGCGTCGGGTCGGGGATGGACCGTGATCCCATTGGCGCCGGCCTGCAGGCAGAGCGTGGCGGCGCGCTCCACGCTCGGGATGCCCAGATGGCGGGTGTTGCGCACGAGGGCGACCTTGTTCAGGTTCACCGAAAGCGCGGTGGGGGATGGCGAAGTCATAAGCCTTGCAGGTCGATCATCAGCTGGCGGGTGCGCAGCGTGGAGACTCCGCAATGGTAGTTCAGGAGCGCGCGCAGCTGGGGCTTGAGCTGCGGCGCGACCCTTGCGCACTCGCGCAAGGTAACCGTAAACGGCGCTCCCACGGCCAGGGCGCGCTGCAGGGCCTGCCATTGACCGCCGCCCAGGCGCGCGCTGCCGTCGTCCCGCGCGGCGTGGACGAGCCCGCCTTCGGGCACCAGGCTGTAGTGCGCCTGCGGTCCCAGCGGGGCGAGCGTCGATGTCTCCAGGTCCAGTGCCGGCAGCAGCCCGATCTCGCGCAGCAGCACCAGCTCGAAAGCCCGCAACGCCGCTTCGTGCAGCTCACCGTGCTCGGAGGCGAGGATCCGCACTGCCGAGGCATAGGCGTCGAACACCCCCGGATGCGGGTCGTCGCGCGCCAGCAGCCGCATCACCAGCTCGTTCAGGTAATAGCCCGACAGCAACGCGTCGCCCGTGGGCATCACCTGGCCGCCGACCCATTCGGCGCCCTTGAGCGCGCGGATTTCGGCGTCGCCGCCAAAGGCGATGCGCAGCGGCTGCAAGGGCAGCAGCACCGGTCGGAAACTGGAGCTCGGCCGCTTGGCGCCCTTGGCCACCAGCGCCACGCGGCCGTGCCCGCGGGTGAAGATCTCCAGGATCAGGCTGGACTCGCTCCAGTCGTAGCGGTGCAGGACGAACGCGGGCTCGTCGGAGATGCGCCTGGCCGCCATGGGGACTCCGCGGCTACTCGTAGCCGAAGCTGCGCACGCGCGCCTCGTCGTCGGCCCAGCCGGTGCGCACCTTCACCCACAGTTCCAGGAACACCTTGCAATCCATGAGCCGCTCCAGCTCCTGGCGCGATTCGGTGCCTATGCGCTTGAGGCGCTCCCCCTTGTCGCCGATCACCATGGCCTTGTGGCTGTCGCGCTCGACCACGATGGTGGCGGCGATGCGGACCATCCGGCCGTGCCTGGGACTGGGCTCTTCCTCGAACTTGTCCACGACGACCGTGGAGGTGTAGGGCAGTTCGTCGCCGGTAAAGCGGAACAGCTTTTCGCGCACCGTCTCGGCGGCCAGGAACTTCTCGCTGCGGTCGGTAAGCTCGTCCGGGCCGTACCACCAGGCCTGCTCGGGAAGGTATTTCTCGCAGATCGCCAGCAGGCGCTCCACGTCCTTGGGGGTCTTGGCCGACATCGGCACGAACTCGGCGAACTCGTGGCGCTGGCCCATGTCGCGCAGCCAGGGCGCGAGGTCGCCGCGCCGGTGCACCTGGTCGAGCTTGTTGGCCACCAGCAGCGCCGGCACGCCGGGCTTGAGCAGGGACAGGACCTTGGCGTCGGCCAGGGTGAACTTGCCGGCCTCGACCACGAACAGCACCAGGTCCACGTCACCCATGGCCCCGAGCACGGCCTTGTTGAGCGAGCGGTTCAGCGCCGATGCATGCCGGGTCTGGAAGCCCGGCGTGTCGACGAAGACGAATTGCGTCGCGCCTGTCGTGCGGATGCCCGTGATGCGATGCCGCGTGGTCTGGGCCTTGCGCGAGGTGATGCTGATCTTCTGGCCCACCAGCGCATTCAGCAAGGTCGACTTGCCGACGTTGGGCTTGCCCACGATGGCGATCGCTCCGCAGCGCGGCGCGGCTGCTGCTTCCATCATTTCTCCTTGGCCTTCAGCGCGAGCAGCGTCGCCGCAGCGGCGGCCTGTTCGCCGGCGCGCCGCGAGGCGCCGATGCCGCGCTCCACCACGCCGAGCTCGGCGATCTCGCATTCCACGTCGAACGTCTGCTTGTGCGCGGCGCCCAGCGTCGCCGCCACCCGGTACACCGGCAGCTTCATTTTGCGGCCTTGCAGCCATTCCTGCAGCTGCGTCTTGGAGTCCTTGGCCGCCGCGGCCATGGCCGGGTGGATCTCGATCGGGTCGAACAGTCGGCGCACCAGCGATTCGGCGTCGGCATAGCCGGCGTCCAGGTAGACCGCGCCGATCACGGCTTCCAGCGCGTCCGCCAGGATCGAAGGGCGCCGGTTGCCGCCGGAGCGCATCTCGCCTTCCCCGAGGCGCACGAGTTCCGGCAATCCCAGCCCGACGGCGAGCTGGTGCAGCGTTTCCTGGCGCACCAGGTTGGCCCGCACCCGCGACAGGTCGCCTTCGGGCAGCGCCGCGAGCCGTTCGTAGAGCAGCGCGGCGACGGCCAGGTTGAGGACCGAATCGCCGAGGAATTCCAGCCGTTCGTTGTGGTCGGCGGAAAAGCTGCGGTGCGTCAGTGCGCGATCGAGCAGTTGCCCGTCGGTGAACTGATGCTGCAAGCGTGCCTGCAGGGCGACGAACCGGCCATCCACGCTTGCCCTGGTTCTTATTTGGACCGGCCCGAGTATTTCAGCAGCAGGTAGGCAGGGCCGAACATGTGGATCTCGCGGCTGTACGCGAACTTCACCACGACCTTGTCGCCGTCCTTGGAGATATCGAGGTCCTTGGGGGTGATGGAGCTGATGTTGTCGATATCCGACGCCTTCTCGAATATCTGCCGCACTTCGGCCACCGTGTTGCCTTGCGAGGCCTTCTGGACGGCCTTGAGGATCGCCTGGTATTCGACGACCGTGGGAAAGGCCTGGGCCCCGAGCAGGGCGAGCGAGGCCAGCACCCCGACCACGAACAGCAGCCCGATGAAGGAAATGCCGAGTTGCCTCGACTTGCCATGCAGCTTCATGCGCTCACCCCTCGAACCCACAGAACTTATTCGAACGACCCGATCCGGCTGAGTTTGCCGAAATTCATCCAGATAAAAAAGGCCCTGCCCACGATGTTTCGGTCGGGCACGAACCCCCAGAAGCGCGAATCCAGCGAATTATCGCGGTTGTCGCCCATCATGAAATAGTGCCCCTGCGGAACCTTGCAGACAACGCCCTCGACACTGTAGCGGCAATTCTGCTTGAACTGGAAGTCCTCGACGCCGGGGATGAACGCGGGCCGGTGGTCGTCGTTCAGGATGCGATGCCGCCGCTCCCCCAGCGTCTCCTCATACTGCTTGAAGTAGGCCATCGCGTCCTCGTCGAAGAAGTCCGCCAGCGCGGTCTTGGCCACCGGTTTCCCATTGATGGTCAGCTGCTTGTTGAGGTACGCCACTTCGTCGCCGGGCACGCCGACCACCCGCTTGATGTAGTCCAGGCTGGGTTTGGGCGGATACCGGAACACCATCACGTCGCCGCGCCGCGGCGGATCGCCCTGGGTCAGCTTGGTGTTGATGACCGGCAGCCGGATGCCGTAGGTGAACTTGTTGACCAGGATGAGATCGCCCACCAGCAGGGTCGGGACCATCGATCCGGAAGGAATCTTGAACGGCTCGAACAGGAACGAGCGCAGCAGGAACACCGCCAGGATCACCGGGAACAGGCCGGCGGTCCAATCGAGCCACCAGGGCTGCATCAGCAGGCGCTGGCGC
>JAMPXR010000235.1 GCA_023701085.1 Ramlibacter sp.
GCCGTGCAGCAGCGCGTCGTAATGCACCGAGTCGGCCTTGTGGAACCCGGCCAGGTCGCGCGTGAACAGGTCGATCGCCTGCACGTCGTTGCGGCCCACCAGGTGCTGGTACAGCGCCTGCAGCGCGAACTCGCGGGCGCGGCTGCGTGGCGAGCGTGCCGAGGCCTTGCGGCCGCCCGCGCCGGCGGCGGCGCGCGCCGGCGCCGGTCTGCTGTTCTCGCTCATCCCAACCGGTCCAGCAGGTTGCACATTTCGACCGCGACCCGCGCGCCATCGCGGCCCTTGTCGCTCTGCCGGGCCAATGCCTGTTCGACGTTCTCCGTCGTGAGGATCACATTGGCGATGGGGATCTGGTAATCGAGCGAGACGCGGTTGAGGCCGGCGGCGGATTCGTTGGCGACCAGCTCGAAGTGATAGGTCTCGCCGCGGATGATGCAGCCCAGGGCGATCAAGGCGTCGTAGCCGCCTTTTTCCGCCATGCCTTGCAGCGCGATCGGCACCTCCAGGGCTCCGGGCACGACAACATGATCGATGTGCTCGTCCGCCACGCCCAGCTCGCGCAGCTCGCCGCGGCAGGCCTGCGCCAGCGCGTCGGTGATGCTTTCGTTGAAACGGGCCTGTACGATGCCGATGTACAGCCCCTTGCCGTCGAGGCCGGTCGCCTTGCCTTTGTCTGCGCCGAACATTGCTCTGGTGCTCCGTCAGGGTGCGATGTAGCCCGCGATCTCCAGGCCGTAGCCCGCCATGCTGGGCATGCGGCGCGGGTTGCCCATGAGGTTCATGCGGCGCACGCCGCATTCGCGCAGGATCTGGGCGCCCACCCCGTAGGTGCGCAGGTCGAGCCGGCCGCGCTGCGGGCCGTGCGCGGCCCGGGCCGTGCCTTCGAACTGGGCCAGCAGCTGCTGCGCGTCCTCGCCGCAATTGAGCAGCACGGCGATGCCCTTGCCCTCCTGCGCGATGCGCCGCAGGCTGGCATCGAGGTTCCACGAGTGCATGGGGCGGTTGACTTCCAGCGCGTCCAGCATCGACATCGGCTCGTGCACGCGCACCGCGACGGGCTCGTCGGGCAGCCAGTCGCCCCGCACCAGCGCCAGGTGCAGCCCGTGGCTGGGCTTGTCGCGCCAGGCGTGCGCCATGAATTCGCCGTGCACCGTCTTCAGCGGACGCGAACCCACTTTTTCGATCAGCGACTCATGACGGCTGCGGTGCTCGATCAGGTCGGCGATGGTGCCGATCTTCAGGCCGTGCTGCGCCGCGAACAGTTGCAGGTCGGGCAGCCGCGCCATGGTGCCGTCGTCCTTCATGATCTCGCAGATCACCGCGGCGGGCGTCAGCCCCGCCATCGCGGCGAGGTCGCAGCCCGCCTCGGTATGCCCGGCGCGCATCAGCACGCCGCCTTGCACCGCCTGCAGCGGAAAGATGTGGCCCGGCTGCACCAGGTCTTCGGGCCGCGCATCCTTGGCGACGGCCGCCTGGATGGTGCGCGCCCGGTCCGCGGCGGATATGCCGGTGGTGACGCCTTCGGCGGCCTCGATCGACACGGTGAAGGCCGTGCCCTTCTTGTCGCCGTTGCGGGCGGCCATCGGCGGCAGGCGCAGGCGCTCGCAGCGCTTGCGCGTGAGCGTCAGGCAGATCAGGCCGCGGCCGAAGCGCGCCATGAAGTTGATCGCTTCCGCGGTGACATGTTCGGCCGCGAGGACGAGGTCGCCTTCGTTCTCGCGGTCTTCCTCGTCCACCAGGATCACCATGCGGCCGGCCCGCATGTCCGACACGATGTCCTCCACCGGAGAGATGGCCACGGGGGGGAAGGCGGCAGCGGAAGTGCTCATGCCCCGGCTTTCTCGCCCGCGGGCTGCGCGGCTGTGAGCATGCGCTCGACGTAGCGTGCGATCAGGTCGATCTCGAGATTGACCCGGCTGCCCGGCTCCAGGCGCCCCAAGGCGGTGTTCTGCACCGTGTGCGGGATCAGGTTGATGCTGATCTCGGTCGTGTCGGCCCGGTCGGCGACGGTGTTGACCGTGAGGCTGACGCCGTTGACGGTGATCGAGCCCTTGTACGCGAGGTACTTGCCCAGCGCCCGCGGCGCCGCCAGCCGCAGTTCCCAGCTTTCGCCGACCTGGACGAACCCGGTAACGGTCCCGATGCCGTCCACGTGGCCGGACACGAGGTGGCCGCCCAGGCGGTCGTTCGCGCGGATCGCCTTTTCCAGGTTGATGGCGCCGGGCTGCCCCAGGCCCGCCGTCTTGTCCAGCGACTCGGCGGAGATTTCGACGGTGAAGGAGCGCCTGGCCGCGTCCAGGCCGGTGACGGTCATGCAGGCGCCGTTCAGCGCGATGCTGTCGCCAGGGCCGACGTCGTCCAGGTAGCCGTCGGGCGCTTCGATGTCGAGACGCTTGCCATGCTGCAAAGAGCTTCCCAGGTCGTGGACGGCGGCGATGCGCCCCACGCCGGTGATGATTCCGGTGAACATGCTTGTATTTTCGCAGAATGGGCCGCACGGGCCGGAAGCGGCCCGCTAGAAGCGGTCGCGGCCGGGAATGCGCGCCAGCAGACGCAGGTCCGGCCCGACCCTCCCGCTCGACAGGAACTCGAATGACACGGCGCCGCCAAGGTCGGCGAGGGGCCCGAAATGGGCCATCTGGCGGCCCTGTCCCACCAACTTGGGCGCGAGGTACACCAGCAGTTCGTCGACCAGGCCTTCCCGGATCAGCGACCCATTGAGCTGGTGCCCGGCCTCCACGTGCACTTCGTTGACCTCGCGCTGCGCCAGGTCGCGCAGCATCGCCGCCAGATCCACCTTGCCGTCCGCGGCGGGCAGGCAGACCACGGCCGCGCCGCGCGCTTCCAGCACCGACCGGCGGGGGCTGTCGTCGACGGCGGCATAGACCACGATCTGCCGTCCGGCGGTGAAGATCGCGGCGTCAGGGGGCGTCTGCAGCCGGCTGTCGACCACCACCGCGTCAGGCTGCCGCGGCGCGGGGGCCAGCCGCACGTCGAGCCTGGGGTTGTCTTCCAGCAGGGTGCCGATGCCGGTCAGCACCACGCCGGCCCGGGCGCGCCACGCGTGCCCGTCGGCGCGCGCCGCCTCCGAGGTGATCCATTGGCTCGCGCCGTTGTCCAGCGCCGTCTTGCCGTCGAGCGATGCGGCGATCTTCATGCGCAGCCACGGCGTGCCCCGCACCATTCGGCTGAAAAAGCCGATGTTGAGTTCTCGGGACTCGACGGCGCCCGGGCCGGTGAGCACTTCCACGCCGGCCGCGCGCAGGCGCGAAAAACCCTGGCCCGCGACCAGCGGATTGGGGTCGGCCAGCGACGCCACGACCCGGGCGATGCCGGCGCGGACCAGTGCGTCGCAGCAGGGCCCCGTGCGGCCGTGGTGTGCGCAGGGCTCCAGCGTCACATAGGCGGTGGCGCCGGCCACCGCGTGCCCTGCGGAGGCGGCATCGCGCAGCGCCATGATTTCCGCATGGGCCTCGCCGGCCCGCTGCGTATGGCCTTGCCCCAGGACGCGCTGGCCGTCGGCGGCCACGATGACGCAGCCGACCCGCGGATTGGGCTCCGACAGGCCCACGGCCTGCCGCGCCAGCGCCAGCGCCTGCTGCATGAAGGGAGCCGCGTCTTCCATGGCGGGTATTCTGCGGCATCCCCGGCGCAGCGCCCGATCGACCATTCGGCAGGGCCAGGCGACCGGTCGTCGGCCGGGTGCCGGCCGCGCGAGCGAGCTCGTTTATTGTTCAGCCAGCCGAATGGGCATTTGGAGGAGCCGGCATGGAAAGGGGCACACAGCGCGGATTCACGCTGATCGAGCTGATGATCACGGTGGCCATCGTGGCGATCCTGGCGTCCATCGCCTATCCGATGTATCGCGACGCCATGATCAAGAACCGCAGGGCGTCGGCCAAGTCCTTGCTGGCCGACATGGCGCAGCGCCAGCAGCTGTTCCTGATGGACAACCGGGCTTACGCCGGCTCCGTCGCCGACCTGAAAGTGCCGGTGCCCACCGACGTTTCTCCGTACTACGACCTGGAGATCACCGCCGCGGCCACCACGCCGCCCTCGTTCACCGCGACGGCCACGGCCAAGGGCGCCCAGCTTTCGGACGGCCCCTTGACCATCACCCATGACGGGACCAAGCTGCCCGCCAACAAGTGGTAGGGTAGAACGTGAAAGCCCCTCGGGCCACCCGCTTTGCGCTTGCGCCTGCGCGCCGGGCCGCCGGCCGGCGGTCGAGCCGCGGCTTCACCATGATCGAGCTGATGGTGGTGGTCGTGATATCCGCCATCCTGCTGGCGCTGGCGGCCCCGTCCATGTCGCGGCTGATCGCCAACCAGCGCGTCAGGTCAACCGCGACGGATCTGCACATGGCGTTGTTGAAGACCCGCGCGGAAGCGATCAAGCGCAACGCCGATGGCATCAATCGCTCGGTCGTGCTGCGCGCGACTGACGGGGACTGGAACGCCGGCTGGTCCATCGCCGCCGCGCCGCCGGTTACCCGGCTCGAATTCCACGGGCCGCTGCCGAGCGTCACCATCGACAGTACCCCGACCCAGGTGGAATACCTGGGCACTGGCAGGATCAGGCCGGCCGGTCCCGTCTCGTTCGTGATCAGCGGCTCGGGCACCGACCACACGCGCTGCCTCTCGATCGACCCGAGCGGCCGCTCCTATCTCAAGGAGGGCTCCGCATGCTGAGGGAAAGACCCGCGACGGGTCGGGGCCAGGACGCGGCCGCCCAGCGCGGCGCGGCCCTGCTGGAGGTGCTGGTGGCCATCCTGATCACCGCCTTCGGCCTGCTGGCGCTGGCCGGGCTGCAGACGCGGATGAACGCCGCCATGATGGAGTCCTACCAGCGCGCCCAGGCCCTGACGCTGCTGGAGGACA
>JAMPXR010000236.1 GCA_023701085.1 Ramlibacter sp.
CCGCGAACCTGCTGGGCTCCGTCAAGCGCATCGGCGAGAGCACCGAGCGCACGGCGCAGCAGATCGACGCGCAGAACGTCGACACCGAAACGCTGCTGCAGTCCGCCAACCGGCTGGTCGAGTCGGTGAACGTGTTCAAGCTGCCGGCGCTCGCCGCCTGAAGCGGCGTCCTCGGCACGCTCCAGGGACCGCGCGGTGAAACTCAAGGAACTGCTCGAGGCGCTCGCCGCCGAGGTCGAGGCCGCCCAGCCCCGCCTCGACGCGGGCCTGCAGGAGCTGGCCGGCCTCGACGCCGAAGACCCCGCCTTCATGGACGCCCTGGAGCAGTATGGCGGGCAGGCCCAGCGCATGGGCGAGGCCGCCGAACTGGCGGGGTTCCCGGGCTTGCAGGCGGTGTGCAACCACGTGCTGGAAAACACGTTCGCCATGCCCATGCTGGCGCCGGCCGAACGCGGCCCGCTGATCGAGTTCCTGCGCGGCTGGCCGCCGCTGGTCGTGTACTACCTGCGCCGCAAGGACGAGCCGACCGCGGCCGCCGGCCTGGTCGACCACCTGGTGAAGGCCCCTTATCCGCTGGACGAGGAACAGGCGCTCAAGGTGATGCACATGCTGGGCGCGATGCCGCAGCAGCTGCAGGCGCACGGCGCCCAGGGCGGCGAGGAGGTGCGGCCCGTGCTCGCCACGCCGCAGGATGTGGCGCTGGTGATGCCCGAGGACGTCGACCCGCGGCTGCTCGAAGGCTTCCTCCACGAAGCGCCGGATCATGCCCGCTACCTGGTGGACCTGGCGCGCAACATGGCCGCGGGGCAGGGCGACCATTCCGACCTGGTCGCGGCCAAGCGGGTGGCGCACACGCTCAAGGGTTCCGGCGCCATCATCGGCCTGCGCGGCCTGGCCTCGCTCGGGCACCACTTCGAAGACATCCTCGAACATTTCGAATCCCAGGGCGGGCAGGTCGCCAGGGCGGCCGCCGATGCGCTGCTGGACGCGGCCTACTGCCTGGAGCAGATGGTCGGCTACGTGGCGGGCAGCGACGAGTACCCGCGGCAGGCGCAGGCGGTGCTGCAAAGCGTGCTCGACCTGGCCAATCGCATCGACCGCGGCGAATCGCTGGACACCCCCGTCTCTCGCGTACCGGCCGTGGTGCCGGCCGCGGCGCGCGAAGGCCAGCCTGCCGCGGCGCCCGCCGCTTCGCCAACGGCTTCGCCCGCCGCGGCGCTGCGCGTCAGCGTCGAGCGCATCGACGAGCTGTTCCGGGTTTCGGGCGAGGTGTCCGTGCACAGCGCGGCGATGGAGGCGCGCATCAAGGCCCTGGCCGAGCGCTCGCGCGAGCTGCTGGCGCAGAACCTGCGCGTGCAAAAACGCCTGTTCGAGCTGGAAACCCTGGTCGACGTGCGCGCCCTGACGATGATGCGCGCGCGCACGCGGCGCGCGGACGAGGAAGCGTTCGACCCGCTGGAGATGGACCAGTACAGCGAGCTGCACAACACGGCGCATGCCCTGATCGAGGAAGCGGCCGACGCGCGCGTGCTGGCGCAGCGCCTGGAGGAGGGCATCGCGGGACTGGGCAGCGTGCAAACCCGCCAGGAGCGGCTGGCCAAGGACCTGCAGCACCTGGTGATCGGCACACGCATGACGCCGGCGGCGGTGCTCGAGTCGCGCCTGCAGCGCAATGTGCGATCGACCTGCCAGGCCACCGGCAAGCAGGCCGTGCTGGTGCTCACGGGCGGCGACACCCGGATCGACAGCGATGTCCTCGGTCGCCTGGCCGAGCCGCTGCTGCACCTGCTGCGCAATGCCGTGGACCATGGCGTGGAACCGCCCCAGGAGCGCATGGCCGCCGGCAAGGACGCCACCGGGCGCATCGAGCTGGCGTTCTCGCGCCAGGGCCAGCAGGTGGTCTTGCGTTGCAGCGACGACGGCCGCGGCCTGGACCTGCCCGCGATCCGCCGCCGCGCCGCCGAACGCGGCCTGGCCGAGGCCGATCTGGCGCTTGCCGACGACGAGGTCTCCCGGCTGGTGCTGCTGCCCGGCTTCTCGACCCGCAACGCCGTCAGCGAAGTCTCGGGCCGCGGGATCGGATTGGACGTGGTGCGGGATTGGGCGGCGACCGCGGGCGGCTCGGTGCGCATCCAGTCGGGGGTCGGCCAGGGATGCGTCGTGGAGCTGCGCTTCGCGGCCTCGCTGTCCACCATCCAGTCGCTGATCGTGGAGGTCGCCGGCCAGCGTTTCGCGTTGCCGTCCCTGGCCATCGAACAGGCGGTGCCGCGCGGCGCCGGCGCTTTCGAGCATGTCGGCGGTCAGCTGGTGTATCGCCATGGCAAGCGCGTCATGCCGGCCTTGCACCTGAGCGAAGCCGCGGGCCTGCCGCTGGCGGCCGACAAGCCCCTGGACCAATACGACGCCGTCATCATGCGGCTGGACCAGAAGATGCAGGCATTGGCGGTGGACCGGCTGGTCGACTCGCGCGAGCTGCTGGTCAAGAGCCCCGGCCTTTATGCGCGCCATATCCGCGGCGTGGTCGGGTTGTCGATCCTGGGCGACGGCAGCGTAGCGGTGAACCTCGACCTGCCGCAACTGCTGGCCTCCCGCGGCGGGACGCGGCATCCCGCGCGCCAGGACAGCGCGCGGGCCGCGCCGGCGGCGTCGCACAAGACATTGCCGGGCGTGCTGATCGTCGACGATGCCCTGTCCGTGCGCAACTCGCTGGTCCAGCTGGTGCAGGACGCGGGCTTCCGGGCCGAGGCGGCGCGCGACGGCATCGACGCGATCGATACCCTGCGCGTGTTCCGGCCGGACCTGGTGCTGACCGACCTGGAAATGCCCAACATGAACGGCATCGAGCTCACGACCCATATCCGCGGGCGCGAGGACCTCAAGGGCCTGCCGGTGATCATGATCACCTCGCGTTCGCAGGAAAAACACCGCAGACTCGCGCGGCAGGCGGGGGTGGACGGCTACATCACCAAGCCCTACAACGACGGTGACCTGCTGCAGACGATCCGGGAGGCGCTGGCCGCATGAACCTGAGCGGCAACTTCGTGCTGCTGCGGGCGGACAGCTTGCGGCTGCTGCTGCCGCAGCAGGACGTGGGCGCGGCGCAATATCTGGAACACGCGCCGCGCCCGGCCGGCGAGCCGGGGCTTTACGAAGTTGGACAGGGCGACGACCTGCGACCGGTGATCGCGCTGTCCCGCGAGATGAAGCCCCTGGCGCGCTTCCCGGCGGACCGCTTCGTCCTGGCCAGCCTGCACGCGGCCGGCAGCACGCTCTCGTTCGCCTGGAACGAGGTGCAGGTGCTGATCGGCGCCACGCTCGAAAGGCGCGAGCTGCCCGCCGTCATGCGTGCGCCGGGTGCGCCGGTCGACGCCTATGTCGAGCACGACGGCCATGTCGTGTTGTGCGCGACGGCCGAGCGGGTGATCTCCTATGCCATGGCTGGACGCTGAAACCGTGGAACAGCCGACGCACCTCAACGCCGATGCACTGGCCGCGCCGCCCGGCCCGGCCGCCGAGGAGCCGCGCGCGAGCGCGCGTCTGCTGGAGTACAGGCGCGGCGGCTTCGTGGCGTTTGCGGCCCATGCGACCATTGCCTTGCTCGACAACCCGGTGCTCACCCCGGTGCCGGGCGCGCCCTATTACTGCCTCGGTCTCGTCGCCTGGCAGGGCGGCCAACTGCCCTTGCTGGACCTCCATGCGCTATTGCGCGCCTATCCGGATGCCGGCGCGCCGCCCGCCGGCCACGTCCTGGTGCTCGCCTATCAAAGCGCGCCGGGCCGGCCCCTGGAATATGGCGCGGTCTGCGCGCCATGGCTGGTGCGCATGATCGAGGTGGCCGACAGCCAGCAATGCGACCTGCCGCGCGACAGCGACCTGTGGCCCTGGATCTCGCTGGCCTGTTTCGAACACGAGGGCCAGGCCGTGCCCGTGCTGGACACGGGACGCCTGTTCGGCCCGCCGCCATAAGGGAGCGAAAGAAGAAAGAATGACCCGACAACATTCCTACGAGGACGGCGCGCGGCTGCTGATTTCGCCGCTCGCGCTGCCCGACCTCACGCCGCACCAGGCCCTGAGGGTGGTGCCTCACATGAAGCTCACGCTCGCGCATCGCGGCGCCGTGCTGTTCCGCGCCGGGGGCCCGGGCAGCCATTTCCTGGTCATGCTGCTGGACGGCGACGCCGTGGTGGAAGGGCGGCTGAGCGGAGCGAGCGCCTCCATGGTGCTGCGCAGCCTGGTGGCGGGCAGCCTGTTCGGCGAATTCGGGGCGGAAGACAATGCGGGGCGCTCGGTGACGGTGCGCGCCACTTCGGAAACCTGCCTCGCGACCCTCGACTATCCGGCGCTGGACGCGCTCACGGCCGCCGACCCTGTCCTGGGGTGTGCCTTGTTGCGCGCCATCCTGGCCCATGCGACGCGGCGGCTGCGCACCGCGAACACCCGGATCGAGACGCTCAACGAGATCAACAACGCGCTCAAGGAGGAATGGAGCGCGGAAGTCAGGTCCGACCGCGCGACCATCGCCCGACTGAGCGTGCTGATGAAGCTCGAGCGCGAGGCGGGTTTGGGCAGGCGGCAGGTCGACGACGATCCCAAGCCCAGGAAACGGGCGTAGCCGCTCCCCGGGGAGTTCCTCCCCGCACAACGCGGCAGCAAGGTCGCGGTTCGATCGGGCGTTCCTGCAAAGGGTTAACCCGTAGTGCGGCTAGAAACACCCGTCTAGAACGGGTCGGTGCGCATTGACATGACGCGCTTTCGTGCAAAATAGCACGATCGTTCGTTTTATTTGCCCCGTCCCATGTCCCTTGCCGAATTGCCCCTGAAGCGGCCGCGCCCCGCGCGCGCCGGCCGGGCCCTGCAAAAGGGCGAGCAGACCAAGG
>JAMPXR010000237.1 GCA_023701085.1 Ramlibacter sp.
CCGGAAATGAAACAGGAACAGCTGGATCTGCGGCCCGGTCAATCGGTCGAACTGCTCAAGGAACTGCACATCCTGACGCGGGACGGGCGGATCAACCAGGATTCGCGGCGCAAGCTCAAGCAGGTTCATCACCTCTACCAGTTCATCGAGAAGCTGCTGCTGAACTTGCCGGCGGGGTCCGCCGACCCGACCGTGGCCGACCATGGTGCGGGCAAGTCCTATCTCGGTTTCATCGTGTACGACCTGTTCCTGAAGGGACGGGCCGCCGGCCATATCTACGGCATCGAGACCCGACCCGAACTGGTCGAGAAATCGCGCGAACTGGCCGCACGGCTGGGGTTCGCGCGCATGTCGTTTTTCAACCTGAGCGCTGCCCAGGCCGCCGATGCCGCGGTGCTGCCGGACCGCATCGACATGGTGACGGCGCTGCACGCCTGCGACACGGCCACCGACGACGCGATCGCGTTCGGCCTGCGCAAGCGCGCGCGCCACATGGTGCTGGTGCCTTGCTGCCAAGCCGAGATCGCAGCCTGCCTGCGCCAGAACAAGGCCCTGTCACTGTCACGCACGCCCCTGGCCGAGTTGTGGCGGCATCCCCTGCACACACGGGAACTGGGAAGCCAGCTGACCAATGTTCTGCGCTGCCTCTACCTGGAGGCCAGCGGCTACCGCGTGACCGTGACGGAACTGGTCGGGTGGGAGCACAGCCTCAAGAACGAGTTGATCCTGGCGACTTTCGATGGCCAGAAGAAGAAAAGTTCCGCCCAACGCCTGCGCGCCCTGCTGGCCGAGTTCGGCCTGCAGGGCCTGGAATCAGTCCGCTATCCTGGACTCTAATTGGGGTCAGACTCCAATTTTCACGTACGGACATACACTTTCCCTATGGCCCGACTTCCACGCCTGACCGTTGCCGGTTATCCGCATCACATCGTCCAGCGGGGCAATAACCGGCAGGCGATATTCGCTGGCGAAGCCGACTACCGGACAATCCTGTCCATGTTCGAGGAGAGCGCCCGTGAGGACGGGGTCGCCATCCACGCTTACGTCCTGATGAGCAACCACTTCCATCTGCTGGCCACCCCCGAAACGGTCGAGGCCATTCCCCAGATGATGCAATCGGTGGGGCGTCGCTACGTGCGCTACTTCAATCAGCGGCAAGGACGGACAGGAACGCTGTGGGAGGGCCGCTACAAGTCGACCCTGATCCAGACGGACCGGTATCTGCTGGCCTGCATGGCCTATATCGATCTCAACCCCGTGCGGGCCGGCTTGGTGGCCGACCCAGCGGACTACCCGTGGTCGAGCCACGGACACTACATCGGGCACCGCCGTGATCGGCTGGTCACGCCCCACGCGCTTTATTGGGCGCTCGGGAATACGCCGTTCGCCCGCGATGCGGCTTATGCGGACCTGGTGCGATCGGGAATCCCTCCCGAGCAGCATCGGGCTTTGACCGACTCGGTGCTGCGCGGTTGGGCGCTGGGCGGCCCCGACTTCGTGGCCGATTTGCAGAGACGTACGGCGCGGCGCGTTAGCAAGACCCGGGCGGGGCGTCCGCCCGCCGCGCGGGAATCCCGGTAGCGCAGGAGCCCTGTGTCGCAATCCCACGGGGCACATTACGCATGTTTTTATCTGTCCCCTATTTATCGTCTAACCTGAACAATATCTGAAAATTGGAATCTGACCCCAATTATTGTTCTTGGCATTGTTGCTGCGCTGCAGTATTCTCGTCGGTCCCGTCCCAAACATTCAGGAGTGCGCGATGACCACGGCCGCCGAGATTTCGCAGTTGCAGGACCACGGTCTTTATTCGAGCGCCGACGAACATGACGCCTGCGGGGTCGGCTTCGTCGCCCACATCCGGGGCGAGAAGAGCCATGCGATCGTGCAGCAGGGGCTGAAGATCCTGGAAAACCTGGACCATCGCGGCGCGGTGGGCGCCGACAAGCTGATGGGCGACGGCGCGGGCATCCTGGTGCAGTTGCCGGACGCCTTGTACCGCGAGGAGATGGCGGCGCAGGGTGTGGAGTTGCCGCCGCCCGGCGAGTACGGCGTCGGCATGATCTTCCTGCCCAAGGAACACGCCTCGCGGCTGGCTTGCGAGCAGGAACTCGAGCGCGCCATCAAGACCGAGGGGCAGGTGCTGCTCGGCTGGCGCGACGTGCCCGTCGACAAGTCCATGCCCATGTCGCCCGCTGTGCGGACGAAGGAACCGATCATTCGGCAACTTTTCATCGGCCGCGGCAACGATGTGATCGTGCAGGACGCGCTGGAACGCAAACTGTACGTCATCCGCAAGACCGCGAGCGCCGCCATCCAGAATCTGCGACTGAAGCACAGCAAGGAATACTACGTTCCGAGCATGTCCAGCCGCACCGTGATCTACAAGGGCCTTCTGCTGGCGGACCAGGTCGGCACCTACTACCTCGACCTGAAGGACGCGCGTTGCGTCACGGCGCTGGCCCTGGTGCACCAGCGCTTTTCCACCAACACCTTCCCGGAATGGCCGCTCGCGCACCCCTACCGCTATGTGGCGCACAACGGCGAGATCAATACGGTCAAGGGCAACTACAACTGGATGAAGGCGCGCGAAGGCGTCATGTCCTCGCCGGTGCTGGGAGCGGACCTCAAGAAGCTCTATCCGATCAGCTTCCCGAGCCAGTCGGATACGGCCACCTTCGACAACTGCCTGGAACTGCTGACCATGGCCGGCTACCCGCTGAGCCAGGCGGTGATGATGATGATTCCGGAGCCCTGGGAGCAGCACACCCTGATGGACGAGCGGCGCCGGGCGTTCTATGAGTACCACGCGGCGATGCTCGAACCCTGGGACGGCCCGGCGTCCATCGTCTTCACCGACGGCCGCCAGATCGGTGCCACGCTCGATCGCAACGGCCTGCGCCCGTCCCGCTACTGCATCACCGACGACGACCTGGTGATCATGGCTTCCGAAACCGGCGTGCTGCCGGTGCCGGAGAACCGCATCGTGCGCAAGTGGCGCCTGCAGCCGGGCAAGATGTTCCTGATCGACCTGGAGCAGGGCCGCATGATCGACGACGAGGAGCTCAAGGCCAACCTCGCCAACAGCAAGCCCTACAAGCAGTGGATCGAGAACCTGCGCATCAAGCTCGATGACGTCCCGCCCCGGGCCCTGGACATCCCGGTGTCCGAACCCGGCCTGCTGGATCGCCAGCAGGCCTTCGGCTACACGCAGGAGGACATCAAGTTCCTGATGGCGCCCATGGCCGTGGCCGGCGAGGAGGGCATCGGCTCGATGGGCAACGACAGCCCGCTGGCCGTGCTGTCCGGCAAGGACAAGCCGCTGTACAACTACTTCAAGCAGCTGTTCGCTCAGGTCACCAACCCGCCGATCGATCCGATCCGCGAGGCCATCGTGATGTCGCTGGTGTCCTTCATCGGCCCCAAGCCCAACCTGCTGGACATCAACCAGGTGAATCCGCCGCTGCGGCTGGAGGTCAGCCAGCCCATCCTCGACTACGAGGACATGGGCAAGCTGCGCGCCATCGAAGCCAGCACCCAGGGCAAGTTCCGCAGCTACACGCTGGACATCACCTACCCGCTGGCCTGGGGCAAGGAGGGGGTCGAGGCCAAGCTGGCATCGCTGAACGCGGAAGCGGTGGACGCGATCCGCAGCGGCAAGAACATCCTCATCATCAGCGACCGTGCGGTCGGCCCGCTGCGTGTGGCGATCCCCGCGCTGCTCGCGCTGTCTTCGGTGCACCAGCACCTGGTGCGCGAGGGCCTGCGCACCACGGCCGGACTGGTCGTCGAAACCGGGACCGCGCGCGAGGTGCACCACTTCGCCGTGCTGGCGGGCTACGGCGCGGAGGCGGTGCACCCCTACCTCGCCATGGAGACGCTGGTTTCCATCCACGAGGAGCTGCCTGGCGAGCTGTCGGCCGACAAGGCGATCTACAACTACGTGAAGGCGATCGGCAAGGGCCTGTCCAAGATCATGTCCAAGATGGGCGTGAGCACGTACATGAGCTATTGCGGCGCCCAGTTGTTCGAGGCGATCGGCCTGAACAGCGACACCGTCGGCAAGTACTTCACCGGCACCGCCAGCCGTGTCGAAGGCATCGGCGTGTTCGAGATCGCCGAAGAGGCGATCCGCATGCACAAGGCGGCATTCGGCAACGACCCGGTGCTCGCCACCATGCTGGATGCCGGCGGCGAGTACGCATGGCGCAGCCGCGGCGAGGAGCACATGTGGACGCCCGATGCCATCGCCAAGCTGCAACATGCGGCCCGTGCCAACAATTGGGGCACCTACAAGGAATACGCCCAGATCGTCAATGACCAGAGCCGCCGCCACATGACGCTGCGCGGGCTCTTCGAATTCAGGCTCGAACCTTCGCGCGCGATCTCCATCGACGAGGTCGAGCCAGCCAGCGAGATCGTCAAGCGCTTCGCCACCGGCGCCATGTCGCTGGGATCGATTTCGACCGAGGCCCATACCACGCTGGCCGTGGCGATGAACCGCATCGGCGGCAAGAGCAATACCGGCGAAGGCGGCGAAGACCCGGCGCGCTATCGCCAGGAGCTCAAGGGCATCCCGATCATGCAGGGGCAGACGGTCGCCGAGATCATCGGCCGCGACGTGGTCGAAGTCGATTACCCGCTGAACGAAGGCGACTCGCTGCGTTCCAGGATCAAGCAGATCGCCTCGGGCCGTTTCGGCGTGACGGCCGAATACCTGGTTTCGGCCGACCAGATCCAGATCAAGATGGCGCAGGGCGCCAAGCCGGGCGAAGGCGGGCAGCTCCCCGGCGGCAAGGTGTCCAAGTACATCGGCTTCCTGCGCCACTCGGTGCCGGGCGTGGGCCTGATTTCGCCGCCGCC
>JAMPXR010000238.1 GCA_023701085.1 Ramlibacter sp.
AGGGCGAGGCCTTCCTTCGCGCGAAGCTGGATCGGCCGCAGGCCGGCGCGCTCCAGCGCCTCGGCGGCCGGCATGCGCTTGCCGCGGTAGCACGCCTCGCCTTCGCCGACCAGGGGCAGCGCCAGGTGCGCCAGCGGCGCGAGATCGCCGGAGGCGCCCACCGACCCCTGCGCGGGAATGACGGGCGTGACGTCCCGGTTGTGCAGCGCGACCAGCGCGTCGATGACCTCTTCGCGCACCCCCGAAAAGCCGCGGGCGAGGCTGGCCGCCTTGAGCAGCAGGATCAGCCGCACCACGCGTTGCGGCAGGGGGTCGCCGACCCCCACGGCGTGCGACCGCAGCAGCTTGAGCTGCAGCAGCGCCAGATCCTCCCGGTCGATCCGCGTCGAAGCCAGTTTGCCGAAACCGGTGTTGACGCCGTATACCGCCGCGTCACCCTCGCTCGCCCGCTCCACCAGTTCGGCGCCGGCGCGCACGCCGGCCCGGCACGCGGGGTCGATTTCGACCGGCACGCGCTCGCTGGCGCACAGGCTGCGCAACTGCGCCAGCGTGAGCTCGCCGGGGACGATAACTTCCTTGCCGGTCATCGCGCGTCGGGCTCGGTGGCCGCCGTGGAACCGGCGGCGCCGGGCCGTTGCCGTGGCCCGCTTGCGGGAGTGGCTCCGCGCGGCGCCCGCACCGGGCGGTCCGGACATGGTGCTCTCGATAGCTTCGACACAGTTGTCCTCCAATGCTTGGGTCAGGATGCCGCGGCCCCGCATCGGGACCGTTTCGGGCATGTATCCTAGTTGTCTATACAACTTGTGTCAACCGAACATCCTTTTGGCATGGGAAAACGATGCGCTGCCGGTCTATCCCGGCACGCGCGACAGCTTCGCACGGAGGGGGCCCCTCAGGCCGGGCAGATCGAATGCCGGACGGGCGATTCAGCCCTTTAAGGTTTGAGCTGAATCAATTTATAGCGATATAGATTATCATTATTCGCAGCCAGCTTGCGTTCGGTCAAGGTATGAAACGCGCATTTGTGCACGCGATAGCTGAGATCGACCTGGATGTGCTGGCGGCGACCCGCCGCGCGGGCAAGAGCATCCATTACCGCATGGCCAGCGGTCGGGCACTGGCAGTCAT
Source organism: Ramlibacter sp. (assembly GCA_023701085.1). GTDB lineage: Bacteria > Pseudomonadota > Gammaproteobacteria > Burkholderiales > Burkholderiaceae_C > Ramlibacter. Next base: position 1,129 of record JAMPXR010000238.1, read on the forward strand.
GCAAGTGCTGTACGCGCAATTTTGCGCATCTGCCAAACCATCGAGGAGACGTCGATGACGATCGATTGGGTTCACTTCACGCCCTGGGCTTCGCTGGCCGGAGGCATCCTGCTCGGGGTGGCCGCGGCGCTTTTCGTGCTGTTCAACGGGCGCGTGCTGGGTATCAGCGGCATCCTGGGCGGCCTGGTGCAGCCACGCGCCGGCGACCTGGGCTGGCGTCTCGCATTTATCGCGGGGCTGCTGGTGGCGCCGACCCTGTGGTACCTGTTCGCAGAACGCGCGGCCCCCCGGATCGACGCCGCGGGGCCGGTGCTGGTGGTCGCCGGCCTGCTGGTGGGATGGGGGACGCGCTATGCCTCGGGCTGCACCAGCGGCCACGGCGTCTGCGGGATCGCGCGCCTGTCGCCGCGCTCGCTGGCCGCGACCCTGACCTTCATGGCGGCGGGGATCGCCACGGTCTTTCTCGTTCGCCATGTCTTCGCCTGAAGGAGCCGTCATGAGCAGAGCGATGGACTTCGTCGCGGGCTTGCTGTTCGGCGTGGGGCTGCTGCTCTCGGGCATGACCGACCCCGGCAAGGTGATCGGTTTCCTGGACCTCGCCGGGGCCTGGGACCCTTCGCTCGCCTTCGTCATGGCAGGCGCCATCGGCGTGGGGTTCTTCGCCTTCCGCGCGGCGCATGGGCGCCGCCGGTCGCTGCTGGGGGCGCCCATGCAATTGCCCGGCACCAAGGCCATCGACTGGCGGCTGCTCGCCGGCAGTGCCGTGTTCGGCGTGGGCTGGGGCCTTTCGGGCTTCTGTCCCGGTCCCGCGGTGGTGGCCGCCGGCGCCGGCTACTGGCAGGCCTTGCTCTACACGCTGGCCATGCTGGCCGGCATGGCCGTGCACGAACTGAGTGTGAGGCTCGCCCCCGGCGCCGTGGTGCAGGAGTGAGCGACCTGGCCGGCCGGAAGAAGCCCCGGATCGTCGGGTTTCTCGCGGCCGGCTCGGCAGCGGGCGCTGCTTGCCACTACGATCGGGCCCATGACCAGTACGACCAGCATGGCGGCGCCCGCCGCCAGCCTGCGCCATGACGCGGGTGTGATCGGCCTCGTGGGCCTGGCCCACATGATCAGCCACTTCAGCCAGCTCCTGCTGGCCCCCCTGTTTCCCTGGCTGAAGGACGCCCTGCAGGCGAGCTACACCGAGCTGGGCTTCTTGATGACGCTCTTCTTCGTCGTGTCCTGTTCCGTGCAGGCGGCCTCGGGTTTCCTGGTCGATCGCTGGGGACCGCGGCCCATTCTTTTCGCCGGGCTGGCCCTGCTGGCGACCGCGGCCTTCGGCTATGCGCTGAGCCCGGGCTATTGGAGCGTAGCCTTCTTTTCCGTGATCGCTGGCATCGGCAACGGCGTCTTCCATCCCGTCAACTACACACTGCTCAATCGCAAGGTCAGCGCTCCCCGGTTGGGCCATGCCTACAGCGTGCATGGCGTTACCGGCAGCCTGGGATGGGCCCTGGCGCCGGCCATGCTGGTGCCGCTGGCCATGCTGTTCTCGTGGCGCGTCGCCCTCGCGGCGGCCGGTTCGCTGTCGCTCGCCGTCCTGGCCACGCTGTGGCTGAGCCGGAACCGCCTGGCCTTGCCCGCCGCCGCACCGGCCCATGTCGCGGCGGGCGCGGCGCATTTCGATTTCCTGCGCATCCCGGCCGTGTGGATGTGTTTCGGCTTCTTCTTTTTCTACGCCGTGGTGCTGAGCACCATCCAGGCCTTCGCGCCCGAGGCGGCGCGGCAGCTCCACGGCGTGCCGGTGACGCTGGCCGCGATGTGCGTGACGGTGTACATGGTGCTCGGCGCCCTGGGCATGGTGTTCGGCGGTTTCCTGGCGTCGGACCCCGCCCGATGCGAAAAGATCGTCGGGCTGGGGTTCGGCATGGCGGCGCTGGTCGCGCTGGCCATCGGCCTGGCGTCCCTGCCGGCGCTGGCCATTCCCGCGCTGTTCGGCGCGATGGGTTTTGCCAGCGGCATCGCGGGACCGTCACGTGACCTGCTCGTCAAGCGATCTACCCCGGACAACGCGACGGGACGGGTGTATGGAATCGTCTATTCCGGCCTGGACATCGGCCAGGCCATCGCGCCCCTGTTTTTCGGCGCCCTGATGGACCAAGGGCAATACCGCGGCGTGTGGCTCGGACTGGTGTTGATGCAGGCAGCGCTGATCGCCAGCGCCTTCAATGTCCGCCGCGTGCGGCGGACGGCGCCTGCCAGGACGTAGCCCCGCCGCGAGCTACCGGGGCGCGGCGCACCCGACGCAAGGACCGCTTGCGCCAGGCGTTATCCTTGCGCCCATGTACGCGTCCTATTTCGGCCTGAAGTCCCCGCCGTTTTCGATCGCGCCCGACCCCCGCTACCTGTTCATGAGCGAGCGCCACCGCGAGGCGCTGGCGCACCTGCTTTACGGCCTGGATGGCGGCGGCGGCTTCGTCCTGCTTTCCGGCGAGATCGGCACCGGCAAGACCACGGTGTGCCGGCTGTTCCTGGAACAGGTTCCGGCCAACTGCAACGTCGCCTACATCTTCAATCCCAAGCTGACGGCGGCGGAATTGCTGCAGTCGGTCTGCGACGAGTTCCACATCCCGGTGCGCCAGCGGGACGGACTGCCGCCCACGGTCAAGGACTACCTGGACCCGCTGAACGCTTTCCTGCTCGAAGCGCACGCGGCCGGGCGCAACAACGTCCTCATCATCGACGAGGCGCAGAATCTGTCCGCCGAGGTGCTGGAGCAACTGCGTCTGCTGACCAACCTGGAAACATCGGAGCGCAAGCTGCTGCAGATCATCCTGATCGGCCAGCCCGAGCTGCGCAGCATGCTGGCGCGCCCCGAGCTGGAGCAGCTGGCGCAGCGCGTGATCGCGCGCTATCACCTGGACGCGCTGACGCCGGCCGAAACCGCGCACTATGTCCGGCACCGCTGTGAAGTGGCCGGCCTGAGCCGGCCCTTGCCGTTCGAGCGCCAGGCGCTGCGGCGCATCCACCAGGTCTCGCGCGGCGTGCCGCGCCGCATCAACCTGCTGTGCGACCGCGCCTTGCTGGGGGCCTTCGCCAACAGCCAGGGGGCGGTGGACCGCCGCACGGTCGACAAGGCGGCGGCGGAAGTCTTCGATGCTCCCGCGCGGCGCGCGGCCCCGTGGCGTCGCACCGCCGCCCTGGTGGGGCTGGGCCTGGCAGCCGGCGCGGGCCTGCTGGCCGCCGTCGGCTACCTGACCCGCGACGCCGCCGCGCCCGCGCTCGCGAGCCAGCCCGCGCCCGAGGAGGAGTCAGCCGACGCCGCATCCGCGCCGGTGGCCGCCGCGCAAACCGCGGCTTCGGCGGCGGCGCAACCGGCGCCGCCGACCGCCGCGCTGCCCCCGGCGCTGCTGCGCGATCGCGACGACGCGTGGCGTGAACTGGCGCGGGACTGGAAGGTGGAGGCCGGCGAGGGCGACCCGTGCAAGGGCCTGCAGAAGGAGCAGTTGAACTGCTTCAGCAGGAATCTCACCCTGGCCTCGATCCGGGAGTTGGGCCGGCCCGGCGTGTTGACGCTGGATGCCGGTTCCGGTGCACCGAGCTATGCGGTCCTCACCGCACTGACGCGCGACAGCGCCACCCTGCGCGCCGCCGGGACCGAGCAGACTGTGACGCTGTCGGCCTTGGCCGCCCGCTGGCGTGGCGACTTCGCCACCTTGTGGCGGGTGCCGCCGGGCTATCGTGCTGGCA
>JAMPXR010000239.1 GCA_023701085.1 Ramlibacter sp.
CCTGACCGCGATCGACGAACATGCTTCGCCCGAAGAGGTGCGCCCGCTCGTGCGTTCGCTCAACCACCTCTTTGGCCTGGTCAATGCGCAGGCCGAGAGCCAGCGGCGTTTCGTGGCCGACGCGGCCCACCAGCTGCGCACGCCGCTGGCGGGTTTGCAGGCGCAGGTGGAAGCCTGGGCCCAGGCCGCTAATGCCGCGGATGCGGCCGACGGAACCGTGCGGCTGCGAGCGGAGGAGGTGAACAAGCTGCGCAGCGCCACGCGGCGCACGTCCCAGCTGGCCAACCAGCTGCTGGCGCTGTCACGGGCGGATTCGCGCGTCATGCGCGCGCAGCCGATGCAGCGGGTGGATCTGAAACCGCTGTGCGAAGCGATGCTCGAGATGCACCTGGACGCGGCCACCGCCAAGCGGATCGACCTGGGGCTGGACGCGCGCGCCGCGCAGGCGACGGGCCACGAATGGCTGCTGCGCGAGCTGCTGGGCAACCTGGTCGACAACGCGGTGAAGTACGCGCCCGAGGGCGGCACGGTGACGATCCGCTGCGGCCCGGACGGTGGCGACGCCTTCCTGGAGGTCGAAGACGACGGCCCGGGGCTGGCGCCCCAAGAGAGGCTGCGCGTGCTGGAACGCTTTTACCGGGTGCGCGGCACGTCGGGCGAGGGCAATGGCCTGGGCTTGGCGATCGCCAACGAGATCGCGTGCGTTCACCACAGCCAGCTCGTGCTGCAGCCGGGTGCGTTCGGCAAGGGGCTGAAGGTGTCGCTGGTGATCGGAGGTAAGCACGCACTTGGCGCGCAGCCCGCGCACGGTGAAAACGGCTAGGCGGAAACCCTAGGCGCGCCTGTGCGAGAATCACAGGCACACATTTTGAAACCTATGCCCGACGCCGAACTCAGCAGCCCTGATTCACCTGTCGTCCAGGAAGCGGCGACCCCGCCGCGCAAGCGTCCCAAGCCGGGCGAACGCCGGGTGCAGATACTGCAGGCCCTGGCGACGATGCTGGAGCAGCCGGGCGCCGAGCGCATCACGACGGCGGCGCTCGCGGCACGCCTGGACGTCAGCGAGGCCGCGCTGTACCGCCATTTCGCGAGCAAGGCGCAGATGTTCGAGGGCCTGATCGAATTCATCGAGCAGAGTGTGTTCACGCTGGTCAACCAGATCGGCGAACGCGAGCCCGCGGGCGGCGCGCAGGCCGCCAAGACCGTCGCCATGCTGCTGCAATTCGCCGAGAAGAATCCGGGCATGACGCGCGTGATGGTGGGCGACGCGCTGGTGTTCGAGAACGAGCGGCTGCAGCAGCGCATGAACCAGTTCTTCGACAAGATCGAGTCCGCGCTCAAGCAGAGCCTGCGCGGCGCCGTCGACGGGGAGGGCTCGGCCACGCCCAGCCTGGACGCCCAGGTGCGCGCCTCGTTGCTGACCTCGTTTGTCCTGGGGCGCTTGCAGCGCTTCGCCCGCTCGGGTTTCAAACGCGCGCCGTCCGAGCATCTGGATGCCTGCCTGGCGCGGATGATTTAGGGCGTCGGGTCAGGCGTCGGGGAGCGACAGCCCCACTTTCTTTCCTGCCGCGACGATCTCGGCCCAGGTCTGCTCGTCGATGGCGATGCCTTCGCGCTCGCGCCGCACGCGGGCTTCGCGCTCGGGCTCGCCTGCGATGCGCACCTTGTCGAAGCCGGGGGCCGGCGGGCTGTGCCCGAGCCAGTCGAGGAAGGCCAGCGCTTCGGCCTCGAAACTTTCGCGCGTCCCCAGCTTGCCCGGATCGAGCAGGATGGTGAGCATGCCGTTGATCACCGCCCGCTGCGTGTCGGCGGGGCGATGCCAGGTTCCGCTGCCGGTGAGCGCGCCGCCCAGCAGCTCGCAGGCGACCGCCAATCCATAGCCCTTGTGCTCGCCGAAGGGCAGCAAGGCGCCGAACAGGCTGGCGCCGCCGGGCTGCGGCACCACCACCCCCGGGTCGGTGGTCGGGCGCCCCTGCGCGTCGATCAGGTAACCCGCTTCGACCCGGCGGCCTTCGTTGTGCGCCACCCGCATCTTGCCCTGCGCCACACGGCTGGTCGCGAAGTCCAGCAGGAAGGGCTCGCGGCCCGGCAGCGGCACGCCGATGCAGCAGGGATTGGTGCCGAAACGGCCGTCGGCGCCGCCCCAGGGCGCGACCGTCGGACGGGACAACACGTTGACGAAGTGGATCGCTACCAGCTGCTGCGCCGTGGCCATCTCGGCGAAGTGCCCGATGCGGCCCAGGTGATGGGCGTTGGCCAGCGCCATGATGCAGCTGCCCAGCTCGCGGGCGCGCGCCATGCCCAGGGCCATGGCCTGTTCCCCGACCACCTGGCCGTAGCCGCGCTGGCCGTCCAGCGCCAGCACTGCGCCCATGTCCACGGTCACCTTGGCGCTCGCGTTGGGCGCGAGCCCGCCCTCCAGCACCGCATCGACGTAGCGCGGCACCATGCCGACGCCGTGCGAGTCGTGTCCGCTCAGGTTGGCCAGCACCAGGTTGTGGGCCACGGTGCGCGCTTCGTCGGTGCTGCTGCCGGCGGCCTCGATGATGGCGGCCATCTGCGCGCGCAGCGTGGCGGCCGGAAACGATCTTGACATGGGTTTGCTGCTCGGGTGCCGCCGGGCGGCGGCGGTGAAGGCAATCAGAACTACATGACGGCGCCGATTTGCCAGGGCACGAACTCGTTCTGGCCGTAGCCGTGCTTTTCGCTCTTGGACAGCTCGCCCGACGCCGTGGCGAGCACCAGCTCGAAAATGCGCTGGCCTATCTCCTGGATCGAGGCCTTGCCGTCGATGATCTCGCCGCAATTCATGTCCATGTCCTCTTCCTGCCGCTGCCACAGCGCGCTGTTCGTGGCGAGCTTGAGCGACGGCGAGGGGGCGCAGCCGTAGGCCGAACCGCGTCCGGTGGTAAAGCAGATCATGTTGGCGCCGCCCGCGACCTGCCCGGTGGCGCTCACCGGGTCGTAGCCGGGGGTGTCCATGTAGACGAAGCCGTGTTCGGTCACCGGCTGCGCGTACTCGTAGACCGCCTGCAGCTTGGTGGTTCCGCCCTTGGCGACCGCGCCCAGCGATTTTTCCAGGATGGTGGTCAGGCCGCCGGCCTTGTTGCCGGGCGAGGGATTGTTGTTCATCTCGCCATCGTTGGCCCGGGTGTAGCGCTCCCACCATTGGATGCGCTCGATCAGCTTCTCGCCGACGTCGCGCCGCGCCGCGCGCCGCGTGAGCAGGTGCTCGGCGCCGTAGATTTCGGGCGTCTCCGACAGGATCGCCGTGCCGCCATGTGCCACCAGCAGGTCCACCGCGGCGCCCAGCGCAGGATTGGCGCTGATGCCCGAGTAGCCGTCCGAGCCGCCGCATTGCAGGCCGATGGTGATGTGCGCGGCGCTGCAGGGCTCGCGCTTCACGGCATTGGCGCGGGGCAGCATGTGCTGGATCAGCGCGATGCCTTTCTCGACGGTCTTGCGGGTGCCGCCCGTGTCCTGGATGTTGAAGACCTGGAGCGTCTCGCCCTCGCGCAGCGAACTGTGCGCCAGCCAGGCATTGATCTGGTTGGCCTCGCAGCCCAGCCCGACCACCAGCACGCCCCAGAAATTGGCGTGCGTGGCGTAGCCGGCGAGCGTGCGTTCCAGGATCCGCATGCCCGGCCCCTCGGTGGCCATGCCGCAGCCCGTGCCGTGGGTCAGGGCGACCACGCCGTCGACGTTGGGGAACGCGGCCAGCGCCGCGGGATGGTTTTGCCGCGAGAAGTGGTCGGCGATGGCGCGCGCCGCCGTCGCCGAGCAGTTCACGCTCGACAGCACGCCGATGTAATTGCGCGTGGCGACGCGGCCGTCGGCGCGCCGGATGCCCATGAAGCTGGCCTCGCGCCGCGGCGCGTCGGGCTTGACGTCGGCGCCGAAGGCGTAGTCGCGCTCGAAATCGCCCATGGCGAGGTTGTGGGTGTGCACATGCTCGCCCGCCGCGATGGGGCGGCTGGCGAAGCCGATGATCTGGTTGTAGCGGCGCACCGGCTCGCCCTGCGCGATCGCGCGCGTGGCGACCTTGTGGCCCGGCGGGATCAGTCCCTTGACGGTCACGCCCTCGGCGAGCGTGCCGCCGACGAGCTGGTGGCGCGCGATCAGGACGTCGTCGTTCGGATGCAAACGGATGAAGGCGGTCATTCGGGCCTCAATAGAACAGCTTGGGCAGCCACAGCACCGCCGTGGGCAGGTAGGTGATGAACACCAGCGAGCCCAGCAGCGGGATCAGCCACGGCAGGATGGCGACCGTGGTGCGCTCGACCGAGAGCTTGGCGACGCGAGCCAGCACGAACAGCACCATGCCCATGGGGGGATGCAGCAGGCCGATCATCAGGTTCAGCACCATCACCAGGCCGAAGTGGACCAGGTCGATCCCCAGCTGCTGGCAGATCGGCACCAGAATGGGCACCAGGATGGTGATGGCCGCCGTGGGCTCCAGGAAGCAGCCGACGAACAGCATCAGCACGTTGGCCAGCAGCAGGAACACCCAGGGTTCCTTGGTGAAGGCCAGCACCCAGTCGGCGATGGCGGCGGTGACGCCGGTGGCGGTGAGCATCCAGCCGAAGATGCTGGCGGCCGCCACGATGAACAGCACCGTGGCGGTGGTTTCCACCGTGTCGAGGCAGACCTTGACGAACATCTTCCAGGACAGCGTGCGGTACCAGGCGAAGCCCAGCACCATGGCCCAGAGGCAGGCGGCGATGGCGCCCTCGGTGGGCGTGAACACGCCGGTGGTCATGCCGCCGATCAGCAGCACCGGCGTCATGATCGGCAGCACCGCCTGCCAGCGGAAGAAGCGGTCGGCCGCGAACAGCACGACCGAGCAGAGCAGCAC
>JAMPXR010000240.1 GCA_023701085.1 Ramlibacter sp.
CTGCGAGACCTTGCTGCGCGAAGTGACGGGCAAGCGCATCGCGGACGTGATCATCGAACAGGCGCAGCAGCACAGCTGCGACCTGATCGTGATGGGCACGCACGGCCGCAAGGGATTCAGCCGGCTCACCCTGGGCAGCGCCGCCGAAGGCGTGGTGCGCAGCAGCCCGGTGCCGGTGCTGCTGGTGCGGCTGGAGGACGCGAAGTCCTGACGGTCCGGGCCGCTGGTGGCGCCCCCTTGGGGGAGAGGGCGCAGCCCGAGGGGGCATCGCCGAAGGCGCTTCGGGGTGGCCTGTCACCGCGCACGGACGCGGACCCTGCGGCCGTCGGCCAGCGCGGCCGGCGGGTAGAGCACCACGGCGTCGCCGGGCGCGAGCTGGCTGCGGACCCAGGCTTCGCTGCCGTTGCGCGCCGCCACCTCGACCGGCTGCAATTTCGCCCGGCGCCCGGCGAGTTGGTAGACCGCCATGCCCTGCTCGTGGGGAAACAGGGCCCCGACCGGCACCAGCAGCGCCTGCTCCACGCTGGTCGTGACGATGCGCACGCTCACCCGGAACCCGTCGCCCATGGCCTGCCAGGCCTGCGGCGGCGCCGTGATGTCGATCAGCACCTTGACCCTCTGCTCCTCGATGCCCAGGGCGGATGTCTTGGTGAACGCGGCGGGCTCCACCCGGCTGACCCGGCCCTCGATGGCGGGGCCGCCCCAGCGCTCGATCACGACGCGCCGTCCGGGTTGCGCCAGCACCGCATCGGTCGTGAGCAGTTCGCTGATGACTTCCATGCGGGACGGATCCCCGACATCGAGCAGCGCGGTGCCCGCCGGCACCGTGGCTTCACTGGGCTGGATGACGCGCAGCACGACGCCGCTGACGGGCGAGCGCACGCGCAGCGGGCGGCCTTGCGCCCCGGTCACGGGTTGCAGGACCGCGGCGGCCTGCGCCTGCTCCTGCACGGCCACTTCACGCTCGGCCTGCGCCATGTCCAATTCGCGCCGGGCACCGCCCAGGGCCAGGCGCGTCGCGTCCAGCCGCGACGGTGAGATGAAGCCGTCGCCGGCCAGCTTCTCGGACCGGCTGTGCTCCAGCCGCGCCTCCTGCAGCGAGAGCCTGGCCCGCTCCACCCGCGCGGCGGCCCGCCCCACGCCGGCGGCCGCCGCCTTCAGGCGCGCCGACGCTTCGCGGACGCTGCGCTCGTCGACCATGGACGGCATCACCGGCGTGAGCGTGGCGACCGTGTCTCCCGCCGTGACGCAGTCGCCCTCGCGCAGCGCGATGCGGGCCAGCTGCGCCGCGACCGGCGCGGACACCGTGTAGCGCTCCTTCAATCGCGTGCGGCCGTCTTCCTCGATCGCCTGCTCGAATCGCCCCTGCGTCACCGTGGCGACTTCGACTTCGACCGGACGCGGCGAAAACGCCCAGGCCAGCGCCGCCGCCGCGGCCACGGCGGCCGCGACCCAGGCCCATGTCGTCTTGTTCGCTTTGGGCATGTGCTACTCCCTCGTCTTGAGCGCCGCCACCATGTCGAGCCGGTCGACGCGCCGGCGCACCACCATGGCGCTGGCCACGCCGGCGGCGACGACGCACAGCGCCGCCAGCGCGTAGGTGCGCGGGCGGATGACCACCGGAAACAGGAACTGGTCCGAGCCCATGAGGTCCACCACCGCCTGCGTCAGCCACCAGCCCAGCGCCATGCCCGCGGGCACGGCGACGGCGATGCCCAGCGCCAGCTCGCCCAGCAGCAGCACGGAAACCTCGGCCCGGGTGAAACCCAGCACCCGCAGGCTGGCCAGCTCCCACCCGCGTTCGGCCAGCGCGATGCGCGCATTGTTGTAGACGACACCCACCGCGATGACGGCGGCGAACGCGGTCACGATGGCGCTGATCGTGAGGATGTTGCGCGCCGTCACTTCCTCCATGTTGCGCACCATGGTGTCCTTGCCGAAAGCGCCCGTGACGCGCGGCAAGGCCTGGGTGGCGTTCAGCACGGACCGTGCCGCGCCGCGCCCGGTGGCCAGCGTGAAGTCGGAGGCGACGTCGCCTTCGCCCAGCAGGCGGTTGAGGGCGCGGCGCTCCATGAACGCGTTCAGCCCCATCATGTCGCGCACCAGGCTTTCCACCGCCACTTCGCGCACCAGGCGCCGCCCCTCGCGCATCTCCACGGTCACCGTGTCGCCCACGCGCAGTCCGAGCTTGCCGGCCAGGCGCTCGCTCATGAGCAGCCCGGTGGCGGGCGGCAGCGCGAGCTTGCCATCGACGTCGATCACGCGCTGCAGGCCGTGCCCCGAGGCGCGCCCCTGGACGATCCCGGTTTCGCTGCGCTGGCCGTGGATGAAGCGCACGGCCACGCGCCGGCCCGGCTCCGCCTGCAGCACGCCGGGAATGCGCGCCAGCAACCGTCCGGCCGCGGCGTCGACCGGATCGGCGGTCCACACGACGACGTCGCCGCGCAGTCCCAGGGTGAACGAGGTGTCCAGGATCACTTCGACGGAATCGCGGAAGAAATTGCCCATGATCACGATGGCCACGGACACCGCGATGCCGCCCACGGTCACCGCGGCCCGCAGGGGCCGCTGCTCGATGTTGCGCAGGATCATGCGCAGGGCCGGGCCGGTGCGCAGGCGCGGCACGCGCTCCAGCAGCGAACGCCGGTAGCGGCCCGGCGCGGGCGGCCGCATCGCCTCGGCGGGCTGCAGCCGCACGGTGGCCGCGATCGCGGTCAAGGTGCCCAGCACCGCGGTCACCGCGACGATGGCCAGGCTCGTCCAGACGAGCGCGCCGGGCACCGTGTGCGCGAACACCGGGAAGCGGAAAACGTCGTCGTACAGGCCCATCAGCCCGATGCCGAGCCACTTGCCCAGCGCCAGCCCGAGCAGCCAGCCGCCGCCCACCATGGGCGCCATCAGCTTGAGGTAGTGCAGGGCGATGGCGCCATCGGTGTAGCCCAGCGCCTTGAGGGCGGCCACCTGCTCACGCTGCGTCGCCACCAGGCGCGCGGCCACCACGTGCAGCAGGAACGCCGCCACGGCCAGGAAGATCGACGGCAGCACGGTGCCCAGCACCTGCTGCTCGCGGATTTCGTTGTCCAGCATGGCGTGCGACACCTGGTCGGTGCGGTCGTGGGCGGGCAGGCCGCCGAAGCCCGCCAGCTGAGCGCTGACGGCATCGATGACGCCGCGCGCCGACGCATGCGGCGACAGCTTGAGCGCGACGCGGTTGAACGCGCCCTGCATGTCCATCGCGGCGGCCAGTTCGTCCGTGTCCACCCAGAACACGCCGAAGGCGCGCAGGTCCGGCATGCCCCACAGGCCGGCGAAGATGTATTCGGGCGACAGCGCCGTGCCGGTGATGCGCAGCGTGCGCAGCTTGCCGTTGACCAGCGCGCGCACGTGGCCGCCGGGCGCGAGGCGGTGCGCCTGCGCGAAGCCTTCGGAGACCAACGCCTCGAGCTCGCCGCCGGCGCGGCTGCCGGGCGCCGGAAAGCGCCCGCTGCGCACGCTCACGCGGTTCAACCGCTGCGCGCCGTGGCTGTCCAGGCCGATCAGCTGGCCGATCACCGGGTCGGGGTTGCCGGGGACGGTGACCCGCGCCATCGCTTCCACGGTGGGCTGCACGTCGATCACGCCGTCGATGCCGGCAAGGCGGCGCGCCAGCGCATCCGGCGCGCGTTTCACGGTGGCGAACACGTCGGCGAAGCGGTCGCGCTCGTAATAGCGGTCGCGCGCGAGCGCCAGCGAATCGACGGCGGACAGGCAGGCCACGAAGCCGGCGATGCCGCTGGCGACCACCAGCGCGATCGTCAGGGCCTGGCTCCACAGCAGCCGCAGGTCGCGCAGCACCTTTCGATCCAGCGCCTTCATATCGATTCACCAGGACAATTCGGCGGGGGTGAGGCGCCGCGCCGGCACCTCGATGCTGGCGATGCGCCCGTCCGACAGCCGCACGACGCGGTCGGCCATGGCGGCGATCGCGGCGTTGTGCGTGATGACCACGGCCGTCGTCCCCAGCTCCTGGTTGATGCGCGCGATGACTTCGAGCACCAGCTTGCCGGTTGCGTAGTCGAGCGCGCCGGTGGGCTCGTCGCACAGCAGCAGCTGCGGGCGCTTGACGATCGCGCGCGCGATGGCCACGCGCTGCTGCTCGCCGCCCGACAGCTGCGAGGGAAAGTGCTCGCGCCGCGGCGCCAGCGCCACCAGCTCCAGCGCCTCGTCCGCCGGCATGGGGTCGCTGGCGATGTCGGTCACCAGCTCGACGTTTTCGCGCACGGTCAGGCTGGGAATGAGGTTGTAGAACTGGAAGACGAAGCCCACGTGCTCGCGCCGGTAACGGGTGAGCTCATCGTCGTCCGCATCGGTCAGGCGGTGGTCGAAGAACTCGACGTCGCCCGAGGTCGGCCGGTCCAGGCCGCCCAGGATGTTGAGCAGCGTCGACTTGCCGCTGCCCGAGGCGCCCAGCAGGACGATGAACTCGCCGGCGCGCACCTCGAGGTCGACGTCGCGCAGGGCGCGCACCGCGGTGTCGCCCGCGCCGTAGGTCTTGCACAACGCGCGCGCCCGCAGCACCGGCGCAGCCGGACCGTGCGCCAGCGCCACGGTCACGCGCCGTCTTTCATTGCACCGCGAGCTTCTTGGAGGCCGGCGTCGCCTTCTTGGGCAGCTCCAGCGTCAGCACGCCGTCGGCGTACTTCGCGACCGCCGCGCCGTCGTCCACATCCTCGGCCAGGCTGAAGGTGCGCGAGACGGTGCCGTAGTAGCGCTCGCTGCGCAGCACCTTGTCGCCGTCGCCCTTGGTTTCCTTCTCGCGGCGCACTTCGGCGTCGATCTGGATCACGTTGCCGTCGATGCGCACGTTGATGTCCTC
>JAMPXR010000241.1 GCA_023701085.1 Ramlibacter sp.
GGCGTGCGGCGCGGCGACGTCGTGCACAACGCCTACGGCTACGGGCTTTTCACCGGCGGGCTGGGCGCCCACTACGGCGCCGAGCGCCTGGGCGCGGTGGTCGTTCCGGTGTCGGGCGGCGCCACCGAGCGGCAGGTCGGCCTGATCATGGATTTCAAGGCGCGCGTGCTGTGCGCGACGCCGTCCTATGCGCTGGCAATCGCCGAGGTGGCGGAGCAGCAAGGCGTGGATCTGCGCACCAGCGCGCTGCGCATCGGCATGTTCGGCGCCGAGCCCTGGAGCACCGCCATGCGCCACGAAATCGAGGCCCGCATCGGCGTCAAGGCGATCGACGTCTACGGCCTGTCGGAAATCATGGGTCCGGGCGTCGCGTGCGAATGCGAGTGCCAGAACGGCCTGCACGGCTGGGAGGATCATTTCCTGTTCGAGGTGATCGATCCGGAGACCGGCCGCGCGCTGCCCGAGGGCGAAGCCGGCGAGCTGGTGATCACCACCCTGACCAAGCAGGCGCTGCCGATGATCCGCTACCGCACGCGCGACATCACGCGGTTGTGCGCGGCGCCGTGCGACTGCGGGCGCACGCACGTGCGCATCCTGCGCATCGCCGGGCGCAACGACGACATGCTGATCATCCGGGGCGTCAACGTCTATCCCTCACAGATCGAGGCGGTGCTGGTCGGCCGGCCCCACATCGCGCCGCACTACCAGCTGGTGGTGGAGCGGCACGGCATCCTGGACCATGTGCGCGTCGAGGTCGAGGCGGCGCCGGGCGTGGGTCCGGAGCAGTACATCGGCATCGCCCGCGACGTCAAGCATCACATCAAGTCCCAGGTCGGCATCACGACGGAGGTTTCCGTCCAGGCGCCGGGCACCATTCCGCGCTCGCAGGGCAAGGCGGTGCGCGTGCGCGACCTGCGACCGAAGGAAGTGTGAGCCCACCCCCGAAGCGGAGAATTGAATGAGCAAACAACTGCTGCGCCTGGAAGTCAACGGGCGCGTTCACGAAGTGGCGGCGCCGGGCAGCGCGCTGCTGCTGGAAGTCTTGCGCGAGCAACTGGCGCTGACGGGCACCAAGCAGGGCTGCGATGGCGGCGAATGCGGCGCCTGCACCGTGCTGGTGGACGGCCAGCCGCGCCTGGCCTGCATCACGCTGGCGGCCAGCGTGCAGGGCAAGCGCGTCGAGACCATCGAGGGCCTGTCGCAGGCCGGGCGCATGAGCGGCCTGCAAAAGGCTTTTCATGAACACCTGGGCACCCAGTGCGGCTACTGCACACCCGGCATGGTGATGGCCGCCGAGGCGCTGCTGCGGCGCGAGCCCAAGCCGAGCGAGGCGCAGATCCGCGAGGCGCTGGCGGGCAACATCTGCCGCTGCACCGGCTACGTCAAGATCATCGAATCGGTGCAGGCCGCCGCCGCGGAGGCTCAGCCATGAAGCTGGACGACGTTTCGCTGCGCCACGGCGCCGCCCCGGCCACGCATTCGGTCGGCCAGCGCAAGCCGCTGGTCGACGGCATCGACAAGGTGACCGGGCGCGCGCGCTACACCATGGACCTGCCGCTGGGGCCGGCGCTGGTGGGCCGGATCCTGCGCTCGCCCATCGCCCACGGCATCATCCATTCGATCGACACCAGCGCCGCGCTGGCCCTTCCGGGGGTGCGCGCGGTCGTCACCGGCCAGGATTTCGCCGCCCCCTATGGCGTCATCCCGATCGCGCAGAACGAATACCCGCTGGCGCGCGGCAAGGTGCGCTACCGGGGCGAACCGCTGGTGGCCGTCGCGGCGGTCGACGAGGCGGCCGCCGAAGCGGCGCTGCGCGCCATCCGCTACGACATCGAGGAGCTGCCGGCCTATTTCACCGCCGCCGAGGCGCGCGCCGAGGGCGCGTTGCCGCTGCACGAGAACAAGCCCGGCAACGTCGAGCGCAAGGTGGAGCAGGATTTCGGCGACCTGGACGCGCAGTTCGCCGCGGCCGACCTGATCCTGGAGCGCAGCTTCGAGGGCAACGAGGTCTATCACGGCCAGATCGAGCTGGACGCCACCGTGGCCGAGTGGGAGCCCGAGCGCCAGCGCCTGACGGTGCATTCGGTCACGCAGGTGCCGTACTACCTGCACCTGATGCTGGCGCAGACGCTGGGCCTGGACGAGGCGCAGGTGCGCGTGGTCAAGCCCTTCGTGGGCGGCGGTTTCGGCCACCGCGTCGAGCCGCTGAACTTCGAGATGATCACCGCGCTGCTGGCGCGCGCCGCCTGCGACCGGGTCAAGCTCGAGCTCACCCGCGAGGAGGTCTTCATCACGCACCGCGGCCGCCCGGCCAGCCAGATGCGCCTGAAGATCGGCATGAAGAAGAACGGCCAGATCACCGCGGTGGACGCCGAGGTGGTGCAGCGCGGCGGCGCCTACGCCGGCTACGGACTGGTCACCATCCTGTACGCCGGGGCGCTGCTGCACGCGATCTACAAGCTCGGCGCCTCGCGCTACCGCGGCTATCGCGTGTACGCCAACCTGCCGCCGTGCGGCGCGATGCGCGGCCACGGCGCGGTGCAGATACGCTTCGCCTTCGAGGCGCTGCTCGACGAGATGGCCGCAAAGCTGGGACTGGATCCGTTCGCGGTGCGGCGCGCCAACCTGCTGACGGAGATTCCCTACCGCACGCTCAACGACCTGCAGGTCAACTCCTATGGCCTGCCCGAATGCATCGCCGCGGTCGAGAAAGCCTCCGGATGGCACGAGCGGCGCGGCAAATTGCCGCAGCGCCCGGGCTTCCGGCGCGGGCTGGGCATGGCCTGCTCGCACTACGTCAGCGGCTCGGCCAAGCCGGTGCACTGGAGCGGCGAGCCGCACGCGGTGATCAACCTGCGGCTGGACTTCGACGGCGGCATCACCATCCTGACCGGCGCCTCGGACATCGGCCAGGGCTCCAACACGCTGATCACCCAGATCGTGGCGGAGGTGCTGCTGGTGCCGATGCGCCGCATCCGCATCGTCGCCACCGACAGCGCGCTCACGCCCAAGGACAACGGCTCGTACTCCTCGCGCGTGTCCTTCATGGTCGGCAACGCCGCGCTGCGCGCCGCCGAGGAGATGAAGCGCGTGCTCACCCAGGCGGCGGCGCGCCGCCTGAAGGTGGCCCCCGAGGCCGTCGAGTGGGCCGGGGAGAGCTGCGGCGTGGTCGGCACCGATCAGGTGATCGACTGGGCCCAGGTGGTGCAGGAAGCCCTGATCGACTCGGGCGCGCTCACCGTCAAGGGCGCCTGGTCCACGCCGCCGGAAACCCAGGGCGGCAAGTTCCGCGGCGCGGCCGTCGGCTCGTCGGCGGGCTTCAGCTACGGCGCGCAGGTGGTCGAGGTCGAGGTCGACGAGGACACCGGCGAAGTCAGGATCGAGAAGGTGTGGATCGCGCACGATTGCGGCCGCGCCATCAACCCGCTGGCCGTGGAAGGCCAGGTGCAGGGCGCGATCTGGATGGGCATGGGCCAGGCGATGTGCGAGGAAACGCAATACGCCAACGGCCTGCCGGTGCGCTCGAACATGCTCGACTACCGGATCCCGACCATCGTCGACACCCCGCCCATCGAGGTCTTCCTGATCGAAAGCATGGACCCGCTGGGACCGTTCGGCGCCAAGGAAGCCAGCGAAGGCGGGCTGCACGGTTTCCCGCCGGCCCTGACCAACGCGCTGGCCGACGCACTGGGCGTGCGCTTCGACGCGCTGCCGGTGACGCCCGACCGCGTGTTCGACGCCCTGCAGGCCAAGCGGCGCGAGGCGCGCCTTCAAAAAGCCAAGAGCGCACGGCAGGAGGCCTGATGCATCCCCTTCCCGAATTCACCCTGGAGCGCCCGGCCAGCCTGGCCGAGGCCGCGCAGTTGCTGGAGCGCGCGCCGGCGGCGCGCCTGATCGCCGGCGGCACCGACCTGCTGCCCAACCTGCGGCGCGGCCTGGAACGCCCGCCGCTGCTGGTCGACCTGTCGGGCGTGGCCGGCCTGGCCGCCATCGAACAGGCGCCCGACGGCAGCGTCGACCTGGGCGCCGGCCTGACGCTGGCGGCGCTCACGACCGATGCCGTGGTGGCGTCGCGCCTACCCGCGCTGGCCGAGGCCGCGCGCGCGGCGGCCGGGCCCGGACACCGCAGCGCCGCCACGCTGGGCGGCAACCTGTGCCAGGACACGCGCTGCGTGTACTACAACCAGAGCGAGTGGTGGCGCGCGGCCAACAACTACTGCCTCAAGCGCGGCGGCGACACCTGCCACGTGGCGCCGCAGGGTGCGCGCTGCCACGCCGCCTTCAGCGGCGACCTGGCGCCGGTGCTGCTGGCGCTGGGCGCGCAGGTCGAACTGCTGTCCGCGCGCGGGCGGCGCTGGCTGGCGTTGGCCGAGCTGTACCGCGACGACGGCGCGGCGCACCTGACGCTGGAGGCGGGCGAACTGCTGGCGCGCGTGCGCGTGCCCGCGGCCGCGCCGGGACTGGTGTGCGGCTACCGCAAGGCGCGCGTGCGCGCCTCGATGGACTTCCCGCTGGCGGGCGTCGCCGTGGCGCTGGCGATGGAGCAGGGCCGCGTCGCGTCGCTCGCGGTGGCGCTGTCGGGGACCAATTCGCATCCCCTGCTGCTGTCCGGCACGGCCGCCCTGGCCGGCCAGGCGGTGGACGAGGCGCTGCTGCGCAGCGTGGGCAAGCTGGTGCAGCAGCAGGTCAGTCCGATGCGCAGCACCACCACCCCTTCGAATTACCGGCGCCAGGTCGCGTCGGCGCTGACGCAGCGTCTGCTGCGCGAACTGGCCGGCGCCTGAGGCGCCCGCGGCCCCGTCGAGAGCAAGTACAAACATGGTTCGAATCATTCGCCGCGA
>JAMPXR010000242.1 GCA_023701085.1 Ramlibacter sp.
CTGGCGCAGTCGCCGGTGATCCTGCTGGGGGGCGCCGCGCCGACCGCGCTGCAGGGCCGTGGCGCGCTGCAGGACATCGACCAGCGGCCGCTCGTCGCGCCCCACGTCAAGCTGTTTCGCAAGATCGTTCGCGTGCGCGACCTCGGCCCGGCCGTGGAGGAAGCGTTCGAGGTCGCGCGCTCGGGCGTGCCCGGGCCGGTGTTCGTCGAATGCCCGGTCGACCTGCTGTACGACGAGAAGTCGATACGGCAGTGGTACGCCGACGCCGCCGGCAAGGGACGCAGTGTCGCCGACCGCGCGCTGCGCTTCTACCTGAACCGGCATGTGGGCAAGATGTTCGACGGCAGCGAGGCGACGCAGGTGCGACGTGTCCATCCGGTGGCGGTCCCCCGCGCGAGCGCGGGCGCATTGAAGTCCGCCGTCGCCGCCCTGGCCAAGGCGCAGCGCCCGCTGCTGGTGATCGGCAGCCAGGCGCTGGCGCTGGCCGCGCAGGCCGAAGCCCTGGCCCGGGCCGTCGAGCGGCTGGGTGTGCCGGTGTACCTGTCGGGCATGGCGCGCGGCCTGCTGGGCCGGGACCATCCGCTGCTATTGCGGCATCAGCGCCGCGAAGCGCTGCGCGAGTCGGACTGCGTGGTGCTGGCTGGCGTGCCGTGCGATTTCAGGCTGGACTATGGCAGGCATGTACGTCGCGGCGCCACGCTGATCGCGGCCAACCGCAGCGTGCGCGACGCGCGCCTGAACCGCAGGCCCGGCATCGCCGCCATCGGCGACGCGGGCCTGTTCCTGCAGGACCTCGCGCAGGCGGCGCCGGCCGCCGGCACGCGCTGGCAGGGCTGGGTCGCGCAGCTGCGCGGGCGCGACGGCGCGCGCGAGATCGACATCGACAGGCAGGCCGCGGCGGCGGGTGAATTCGTCAACCCGATCGCCTTCCTGCGCGCGCTGGAACAGGCCGCCGGCGACAACGCGCTGCTGGTGGCCGACGGCGGCGACTTCGTGGCGACGGCCTCCTATGTGCTGCATGCGCGCGGCCCGCTCGGCTGGCTCGACCCCGGCGCCTTCGGCACGCTGGGCGTGGGCGCCGGCTTCGCGCTCGGCGCGGCGCTGGCGCGGCCCGGCAGCGAAGTGTGGATCGTGTACGGCGACGGCGCGTGCGGCTGGGGGCTGGCGGAATTCGACACCTTCGTGCGGCATGGCATCCCGGTGATCGCGGTGGTCGGCAACGATGCGTGCTGGACGCAGATCGCGCGCGAGCAGGTGAAGATGCTGCACGACGACGTGGGCACCGTGCTGGCGCGCACCGATTACCATCAGGTGGCCGCCGCGTTCGGTGCCCACGGCATCGTCGTCAGGCAGATCGGCGAGGCGCCCGCGGCGCTGGCCGAGGCCCGGGCGATGGCACGCCAGGGAAAGCCGGTGCTGCTCAACGTCTGGCTCGACAAGACGGAATTCCGCGAAGGATCGCTGTCGATGTAGCGCGTCCGCCGAACCGGCGGCGCCCGGCATCGGCCGGAAGAAAACCGCAACGCGGCGGAAGGATCGCTCCCATCCGCCGCGCCGCGAAAGGGCCTGTCGGGCAGGCCGCAGAGTTATTACTTGCCGAACACCAGGAACAGCGCGTCGTCCGTGGTCGCGTGCCGGACCTGCGCATTGTCGAAGGCGGCGAAGCCGAACGGATAGCGCGCCTTCAGGTCGGCGAACTGCACATCGAACTTGCTGCCCGTGACCAGCTTGCGGCTCAGCACGGCGGTGCGCACACCGTTGCTCCAGGTCTCTTTCACCTTGACGTCGGCCCGGTCGCCCTTCAGGCCGTTCATGAAGAACGAGGCCACTTCGTCGCCCGCCTTGAAGTTGTCCACGAAAGCCACTTCCTGGCCGCGCTTGATCCCGTAGGCTCCGCCGGCATTGGCGGCTTTGCCGTCCGCGTTCATGAACTGCGGCTTGCCGTTCACCAGCGGAATGGGCGTGTAGTCCCCGGCGGGATCCTCGTTCTTGCGGCCCGCGTTGGGCTGGGTCTTCGCGTCGTAGCGCGTGTTGTCCACGTACTGGTCATCGATCAGGCCCATCGGCACGGTGCGCTGGCCCTTCACGTGCCAGATGTCGCCCAGCTCGCCCGGATTGTTGGTGTACTTGTTGCCATAGGGCTTGCCCTGGCCCAGGTGGCACGTCACCGCGCAGCCCTGCTCGTCGAAGCCCTTGATCGAGTTGTTGATGGACCAGAGCATGGCCCACTTGTCCTCGTAATACATGTTGTCGTCGCCGCCCTTGTTGGCCGGGTCCTTCAACTGTTTCCAGGAGCCGTCCGCCTGCTTCTGGTAGGGGCCACGGCGCACCGAGTTGGTCGGGTCCTTGTACTGCACCAGCATGTACAGGGTGTCCGCCGTGTAGGCGGCCTTCAGGGTTCCGTCGGTCTGGCCCTTGCCGCCGAAATTCGCGCCGTCGCTCAGCGCCACCGCCAGTGGCTGGGCCTTGGCCCAGGCCGGATCGGCGGCCAGCAGGTTCACGTCGGGCGCGCTGGCCAACTTCAAGGCGACCAGGGTGTTGGGCGCGACCTTCTCCTCCCGGACGGCCTGGCAGCCTGCCAGGGCCAGCACCGCCAGCGCCAGGGCGGACACGGTTGCTGCTTTTTTAATCATATTACTCCTACAGTTATCTTGAAACTACCACTATTGGGCGCCGCTGCCCGGTTCTCGGGATTGGCACCCGACCACCGGATCGCGATCGCCCGCCGATCTTCTCATTTCTATTTCTTCCAGGGCGCCGCGCCGACCGCGACCTGCCGGCCCTGCTTCTCGAACAGTCCCTTTTCCCACGGCCAGATCGCTTCCCAATCGGCTTCCTTGGCCGCATCGCCGCCCTTCTTCAGCGACCAGATGTACTGGTCGGGCGACAGGCCCCAGGAACGCATCTTGCCGTCCGCGTTGTAGGTGACGAACAGGTGCTGCTTGTTGGGCTCGCGACCGTATTCGGTGGCCCAGTTCGGGAACCCGGCTCTCTGCCAGCCCTGGCGGCCGTCCATGACCTTGACGACGGTGTCGGCCTTCTTGCCGTGGCAGGCGGCGCAGGTTTCCACGGCGCTGGCCTTCTTCAGGACGGCGTTCCGCTTGTCCTTGTTGCCCACGCCATGCGCGTCGTGGCAGTCGAAACAGGCCATCTCGGCGTGCGCGCTGTGGTTGCCCTTGATCGAGCCGGTCAGCCTGATGTCCATGTCCTGCTGGTGGTCACGCCGGCCCTTGCCGTCGATCGAGACCTGGCGGTTGCCCTTGCCCCAGGCCGGGCGGGTGAAGGTGGCGAAATCCGTGTACTCGCTGAAAAGCCGGAAGCCGCGCAGGTCCTGCGCCAAGGGGCTGTGCTTGCTGGCTTGCGGACGGGTGTGGCACTGGCCGCAGACCATCTGGCGGTCGACCACGTTGGTGATCTTCGCGGGATGGATGATGTTGCCCTTGCCGCCCTTGGCCTTGTTGTGCGCTTCGCCCGGGCCGTGGCAGGACTCGCAGCCGATGCGCAGGTCGGCCACGAAGATGTCGCGCAGGTCCTTGCGCTTGCCGGCCACGAAATCGGCCTTGGCCTGGTCCCAGGCCGTGGGATCGAAGCCCGTGGTGTGGCAGCCGATGCAGCGCTCCTGCCAGGAACGGAACTCACCGTAGTTGTTCTTGTTCTGCTCTCCGTCCTTGGGCTTCATTTCCAGGAACATGAGCTTGTAGCCGGCGCGTTGCTTGTTGCCGGCGAACGTGGAGACCTTGGTCTTGTCCAGCTTCCAGCTGATGCCGCCATCCGCCGTGGTGGCCTCGAACACCTCGATCGGGCCGCCGTCGTAGTACTTCATGTACCGCTGCTTGTGGTTTTGGCCAACGACGTAGTCCACTTCCGTCCAGGCCACCTTCTTCGCGGCCATGTAGTTGGTCTTGGCGTCCTTCTGGTCGACGATCATGTAGCTGTCGAGCTTGTCCCAATCCCGGCGCACCCATTCGTAGATGTTCTTCTCGAACTCCTTGCCGAACGCCGGGCCTTTGGTGACCTTTTGCGTGTGGCGCGACGTCACCCAGGTCTTGTGCTCGTCTTCATGGCATTCCAGGCAGCTGTCGCTGCCCATGTACTTGCCGGTCTTGGCGATCTGGACCTGCTGTGGCGTGGGATATGCCGCCTGCGACCACGCCGCGCCCGCCCATAGCGCCAGGGCGCCGGCCGCCAGAAGTACTTTCTTGAACCTCATAGTTTCTCCGTTTCCTCACTAGACTCCGGGCACGGCAGAGATGGACCCCAGCCGAACATGCTTGGCTGTGCAAGGTACGTGCCAAAGGCCGCCGAAGGCGGCTCGAAAGGGGTGGCGTGGGCGAAAGAGCCCCCGTGTGCAGGGGCGGGCCAGCCGGACTCGTTCAAGGTGTCATCACAAAGTCATGACACCTGTCATTTTTTCGTGACAACTCCGGCGCGTTCAAGGTGACCGTAAATGTTCTGCCGCGCGATCCCGGAGAGCCGCGACGCCTCGGAAACGTTGCCCTCGGCCTGGCGCAGGAGATTGGCGAAATATGTGCGTTCGAAGCGCAGGTGCGCCTCGCGGTACGGGACGGGCTGGGTCGGCAGCACCGGCTCCTCTGTCAAACAGATGCCGAGATCCGCGCGGGCGATGGGCCCGCCGGTGTTGACCACCACCGCGCGTTCGATCGTGTGCTTGAGTTCGCGCACGTTACCGGCCCAGTTCGCGCCTTCCAGGGCGGCCACTGCATCGGGCTGCAGCGGTCCGGCTTCCCTGCTGAACTTGCGGTTGAAGTGGTCCAGGAAAAACAGCGCCAGCGGCAGGATGTCCTCGCGGCGCTCGCGCAGCGGCGGCACCCGCAGGGGC
>JAMPXR010000243.1 GCA_023701085.1 Ramlibacter sp.
GATCATCGTGATCGCGTTGCTCTTGGGGGCGATCTACACGCTGCCCAATTTCTTCGGCGAGGCGCCGGCGGTGCAGGTTTCCTCGGGCAAGGCGACCGTCAAGGTCGACAGCACGACCCGCACCCGCGTCGAGCAGGCGCTGAAGGCCGCCGGCATCCAGCCGGAGGCGATCACGCAGGACGCCAATTCTCTGAAGGTGCGGCTGGACAGCGGTGACTCGCAATTGCGCGCCAAGGAGGCGATCCAGAAGGCGCTGGTCCCCGACCCCAGCGACCCGCCTTACATCGTGGCGCTGAACCTGCTGTCCGCCTCGCCCCAGTGGCTCTCGGCGCTGCGCGCGGCGCCCATGTACCTGGGGCTGGACTTGCGCGGCGGCGTGCACTTCATGCTGCAGGTGGACATGCAGGCGGCGCTGTCCAAGAAGGCGGAATCGCTGGGAGGCGACCTGCGCAGCATCCTGCGCGAGAAGAACATCCGCCACGCCGGCATCAGCCGCAATGGCCAGGCGGTCGAGGTGCGGTTCCGCGACACCCAGACGCTGGAGGCGGCCAAGGCCGTCATCGCCGACCAGTTCCCCGACCTGCAGACCGTGGATGCGCCGGAAGGGGCGGAATACAAGCTGACCGGGACCATCAAGCCGGAGGCGGCGCGGCGCGTGCAGGAGCAGGCGCTCAAGCAGAACATGGTGACGCTGCACAACCGGATCAACGAACTCGGCGTGGCCGAACCGGTGATCCAGCAGCAGGGGCTGGACCGCATCGTGGTGCAGTTGCCGGGCGTGCAGGACACCGCCAAGGCCAAGGACATCCTGGGCCGCACCGCCACGCTCGAAGTGCGCATGGTGGACGAAAGCACGGAAGCGCGCTCGGCGGAGCTGGGGACCGGGCCGGTTCCCTTCGGCACCGAGCGCTTTCTCGAGCGCAGCGGACAGGCCGTGGTCGTCAAGAAACAGGTGGTCCTGACCGGCGACAACCTGACGGACGCGCAACCCGGCTTCGACAACCAGACGCAGGAGCCGGCGGTGCACCTGACGCTGGACGCCAAGGGCGCGCGCATCTTCAAGGACGTCACGCGCGAGAACGTGGGCAAGCGCATGGCCATCCTGCTGTTCGAAAAAGGCAAGGGCGAGGTCGTCACCGCCCCGGTCATCCGCACCGAGATCGGCGGCGGGCGGGTCCAGATTTCCGGACGCATGACGACCACCGAGGCCAACGACGTCGCGCTGCTGCTGCGCGCCGGCTCGCTGGCCGCGCCGATGGAGATCATCGAGGAACTCACCATCGGGCCGACGCTGGGCGCCGAGAACATCACCAAGGGCTTCCACAGCGTGGCCTGGGGTTTCGCGGTGATCTGCGCCTTCATGGCCGTCTACTACATGCTGTTCGGCCTGTTCTCGGGCATCGCGCTGGCGGTGAACCTGCTGCTGCTGGTCGCCGTGCTGTCCATGCTGCAGGCCACCCTGACCCTGCCGGGCATGGCGGCCATGGCGCTGGCGCTGGGCATGGCGATCGACTCCAACGTGCTGATCAACGAACGCGTGCGCGAGGAACTGCGCGGCGGCGCGTCCGCGCAGGCGGCCATCAACGCGGGCTACGAGCGCGCCTGGGGCACGATCTTCGACTCCAACATCACCACGCTGATCGCCGGCGTCGCGCTGCTGGCGTTCGGGTCCGGGCCGGTGCGCGGCTTCGCGGTCGTGCATTGCATCGGCATCCTGACCTCGATGTTCTCCGCGGTGTTCTTTTCGCGCGGCCTGGTCAACCTGTGGTATGGCCGCAAAAAGAAACTCAAGACGGTGTCGATCGGGACGGTCTGGCGTCCGGACGGGGATGGCGCTATAACCAAGGCCGAGTGAACACGGCCCGGCATGCGCGGCCGGGCGCCGCGCGTGCCCGCGGGAGCTTTCGCTGAAGGCCGCAGGAAAGGAAACAAGTGGAGTTTTTCAAGATTCGCCGTGACATCCCGTTCATGGAGAACGCGTTGATCTTCAACGTGATCTCGTTCCTGACGTTCGCGGCCGCCGTCTTCTTCCTGTTCCACCGGGGGCTGCATTTGTCGGTGGAGTTCACCGGCGGCACGGTGATGGAGGTGAGCTACTCGCAGCCGGCCGATGTCGAGGGGGTGCGGCGCACCATCTCCGGACTGGGGTTCGCCGACGTGCAGGTCCAGAATTTCGGCACCTCGCGCGACGTGATCATCCGGCTGCCGGCGCAAAAAGGGGTGAGCTCGGCCCAGCAAAGCGAGAAGGTGCTGACGGCGCTGCGGGCCGGCGATCCCAAGGTGACTCTGCGCCGCACCGAATTCGTCGGACCGCAGGTGGGCGACGAGCTGGCCACCGACGGCCTCAAGGCCCTGGGCATGGTGGTGGCCGGGATCATGATCTACCTGGCCGTGCGCTTCGAATGGAAGTTCGCGGTGGCGGCGATCATCGCCAACCTGCACGACGTGATCATCATCCTGGGCTTCTTCGCCTTCTTCCAATGGGAGTTTTCCCTGGCGGTGCTGGCCGCGGTGCTGGCGGTGCTGGGCTACTCGGTCAACGAGTCGGTGGTGATCTTCGACCGGATCCGCGAGAATTTCCGGCGCTATCGCAAGATGAACACGGTGCAGATCATCGACAACGCGATCACGTCGACCATCAGCCGGACCATCATCACGCACGGCTCGACCCAGATCATGGTGCTGTCGATGCTGCTGTTCGGCGGGCCGACGCTGCACTATTTCGCGATGGCGCTGACCATCGGCATTCTGTTCGGCATCTATTCCTCGGTCTTCGTCGCGGCCGCCATCGCGATGTGGCTGGGCATCAAGCGCGAAGACCTGGTCAAGCAGGCGACGCGAAAGGACGAGGACCCCAACGACCCGAACGCGGGCGCGACGGTATAGGACCACCGTGAGCGCCTCCCAACTGCCTCAGGGCTCCGGAGCGCGGCTCGCGCGCCAGGCGCGCGAGCAGTTCGTGGCGCGTGCGGAGGCCTTGCTGCGGCCGCTCGTGCAGGCCATCCGCGGCCGCTTGTCCGAGCTGGCGAA
Source organism: Ramlibacter sp. (assembly GCA_023701085.1). GTDB lineage: Bacteria > Pseudomonadota > Gammaproteobacteria > Burkholderiales > Burkholderiaceae_C > Ramlibacter. The sequence continues at coordinate 3,031 of JAMPXR010000243.1, forward strand.
CGGCGTGTCCAGCTCGCGTGAAATGCACGAGCGGCGCGACGCGATGCTGGATTTCGAGCGCAAGGGCGCCGCCTGGGCGCAGGCGACCGCCAGGGCCTGGCGCCAGGCCCTCGCGACCCCCGTGCCCGCGGCGCGCCACCGGCCCGACGCCGGCGGGCTGGAGCTGATCGGCGACGATGTGGTCGAACGCAAGATCCTCTCGTCGCGGCTGGCGCTGTCCATCCAGGAAAAGGCCACCTGGGACCTGAACGACCTGCGGCTGCGCATGCAGTTTCTCGAGGGCGGCAACGAGCTGGCCGCGACCGATGTGCTGCGGCCCGAGGCGTTCGCGCAGATCATGGTGGACCAATGGGACGGCGCCGAGCTGTCGCCGCAGACCTGGGCGCTGGTCAGCGACCTGATCCAGCAGCATGTGCTGCAGCATGTGCCGGCCGCCTACCATGCCGTGAACGAATTTCTCGTCGCCCAGGGCGTCATGCGCGACATCGACCTGAGCAGCCGGGTCAAGCGAGCCGCCAGCGCGGGTGGCGCGGCCGGACCCGGCGCCCGGGGCGCTGAAACCGGTCCCGCGGCCGCGCCGCTGGCCGGGGGTGTCCAGGGAGGCGGCGCGCCGGGCGCAACATTCCAAGGCGCTGCGCACGGGGGACACGCCGGGCAATCGAGGCCGGGCGCGGCGACGCAGCCGGGCGCCCCGGGTGCGCCCGATTCGAGTCCCGGCGCGCCGCGCGCCGGCGGCGTGGCCGACGAGACGCGACTCATGACTTCCAGTCCGCCGCTGGCGCGCGCGCGCATGCGCGCGACCGGCGTGCTCGCCCAGCTCAAGCGGCTGCTCAGCGACCGCGTCGCCGGCTTCGACAGCCAACCCGCGACGCGGCCGTCGCCGGCGCTGGCGGAAGCCTTGTCGCAACAGGCGACGCAGGCCCAGGGCCCGGGTCGGCCGGGCACCACGCAGGGCGATTTCGTCTTCGACGCCGCGTCCGTGCAGGATGTGGCGGTCGACCTGCGTCGGCAGACCAGCGAGCTCAAGAGGAAAGCGGCGACGTCCAGCGAAAAGGCGACGATCGAGATCGTGGCCCTGATGTTCCAGAGCATCCTGTCCGAAGAGCGCATCCCGCCGGCGGTGCGCGTCTGGTTCGCCCGGCTGCAGATGCCCGTGCTGCGCGTGGCGATCGCCGAGCCCGAATTCTTCGGCTCGCTCGAACACCCGGCGCGCCAGCTGATCGACCGCATGGGGTCCTGCGTCATGGGCTTCGACGCGGCGGCGATCGGCGGCACGGCGCTGGAAGCGGAGATCAAGCGGGTCGTCCAGGTCATCGAGCAGTACCCGGAAACAGGCCGCCGGGTTTTTCAACTGGTTTACGAAGAATTCCAGCGCTTCCTGTCCAGGTTCCTCACCGAGACCGCGCCCACGCAGCGCCTGGTCAGCGTGGCCCAGCAGGTCGAGCAGAAGGAAACCCTGGCGATCCAGTACACCATCGAGCTGCGCAGCATGCTGTCTGACATGCCGGTACGCGACGAAATCCGCGAGTTCCTGTTCAAGGTGTGGGCCGAGGTGCTGGCCTTGTCGGCGGTCAAGAACGGCCCGCAGCACGAGGAGACGCTGGCGCTCAAGGGTTCGGCCTCCGAGCTGGTGTGGGCGGCCAGCGCCAAGCCCAACCGCAACGAGCGTGCGCGGGTGATCCAGGACCTGCCGCGCCTGTTGCAACGCCTGCGCCAGGGCATGACGCTCGCGGGCATCCAGGGCGCCGCGCAGGAAGCGCACATCAAGGCGATCGGCGACACGCTGGCCGACGCTTTCCTGTCCAAGACC
>JAMPXR010000244.1 GCA_023701085.1 Ramlibacter sp.
CAGGACCGGCAGGCGCTGGAGAACGGCTACGTCGTCGACATCGAACAGGCCGATGCCGGCGCGGTGAAGATGGTCGGCAGCCCGATCACTTTCAGCGCCACCCCGATCAAGGTGGAAGGTCAGGCGCCGCAGTTCGGGCAGCACACCGAAGAAGTTCTGCTCGACGTCTGCGGGCTCGATTGGGACCGCATTCAGGAACTTCGCGACAAACAGGTCATTTGACGGGCTTGGTACCGTCCATTGGAGGAAATCAGGTGGAAACGATCGTTCGAAACAAACGTATCGAGGAAAGCGAATTCCTCGGGATGCGCGACAAGGTGCTGGCGATGTGGCCGACGGGCCGCGAAGTCGATCTCGAGGACGGCATTGCGTACCAGAAAAAACTGCCGGATACGAAGGTTTTTTCGAAGATCACGGCGAAGCTGCGCGCGGACGGCCGCACCGCGATCTTTCCGAGAGCGGGCACCGCGCTGATCGAGGACAGCATCAGCCTGTACCGCAGGCTGGAGGCCAGCCAGGTGCCCTTCATGCCCGTCACGACCGACAGCTACACGCGGCAGCTGGACTTCAAGAAGGTGCAGGCGGGCATCGAGGAAACCAGGCGCAGCGGCAAGAAGGTGTTGAACGGCTACCCGTTGATCAATCACGGCGTCAAGGAAACCCGCCGGGTGATCGAGAGCGTGACCACCGGGGCTTTCGATCCGCGCATGTCGCTGCGCTCCTATCCGCTGGGCACCGAAATCGCGCTGGCTTCGGGCATGACGGGGTTCTCCGCCGGCGCGTTCATCTCCTGGGGCGCCTACGAAAAGACCGCCGACATCGCCGACGCGCTGCGCAGCTACCAGTACATGCACCGTCTGATTGGCTACTATGCCGAGCGCGGCGCAGATATCACCTGCGACAACCACGGCTGGATCCTCACCGGACTGCAGCCGATGAGCGTCAATCTCGCCACCATCATCGCCGAGATCCTGATGCAGGCCGAACAGGGCGTGAAGAGCGTCGTGCCGTACGTGCACTTCATGGGGAACATGGCGCAGGACCTGGCCTGGATGCGGGTGACGCCCAGGCTGACGCGCGAATACCTGGACCGCTTCGGGTTCCAGGACGTCGAGGTCGCCGGAGCGTTCGCGCAGCACACGCCGCTGTTCCCGATGCCGCAGGGCATGGGAGGCGCCTTCGCCTACGCGGACTACACCGCGCTGGTGGCGGCACTGGGCAAGGCGGAGGCGGTGTTCATCCGCACCATCGACGAGGCGCTGGGCGTCCCGACCGAGGAAACGCACGCGCTGACGTACGACTCGGCCAACTGGTTCCTGAACGTCATTCGCGGCCAGAACATCGAGCTCGAGTTGAAGGAAATCGACGAGGAGGCGTGGATCACCGAGCTGGAGATCCGGTCCATCCTCGACAAGCTGTTCGAAATCGGCGACGGCGACATCATCCAGGGCTGCATCAAGGGCGTGCATGCCGGCATCATCGACTCGTCGTTCAGCCCGAACGTCCAGGTGAAGGACCAGGTGATCGGCGTGAAGGACATCCGCGGCGCGATTCGCTACGCGGAATTCGGGAACCTGCCGTTTTCGTCCGAGATCAAGAACTTTCACCGCGCCAAGGTCGCGGAACGGGAAAAGGCCGACGGGACCAAGGCCGACTACGAGATGACGGTGCGTGATTTCTGGTCGTTTGCCAAAGGCCAGCTGATCGGGAAGCCGTTGGCCAGCGCCTAGCTGCCTGGGAGCAGCGCGGGACTTGGTGAAATCCCTCGGTGCGCAACGACGATTATATGGCATAACTATAAGGATGGGGTGAGAAGTGTCCCGACCTGACACACCGCCCCGTTCGTCCAGGAGACCTCAACGATGTTCGAAATACCTGCCACCAGCCGGGCCGCCGTGCTGGAAGAGTATGGCCAGCCGCTGCGGATGCGCGACATTCCCGTACCGCCGGTGGGCGTCGGGGAGATGCTGGTCAAGGTGATGCTGGCGGGCGTGTGCGGCACGGACGTGCACCAGTCCCGCGGCACCTTGACCATCAAGCCGCCGCTGCCCAACCTGCAGGGGCACGAGACACTGGGCCGTATCCTCGCGCTGGGCGAGGGGCGCGTGCGCGACGCCGGCGGCGAGGCCCTCAAGGTCGGCGACCGGATCATGTGGGCGCACGCCGACTGCGGTGCCTGCTACTGGTGCCAGATCGCCCGCACGCCGGTGCTGTGCGCGTCGCGGCAGGGCTACGGATTCGCCCATCCCTCGATGCTGCGCGGCGGCTTTTCCCAGTACGAGCACATCACCGCCGCGACGCAGGTGGTGCGTGTGCCCGACGAGGTGACCGACGAGGAGGCCATTGGCGTCGGCTGCGCGTTCAGGACGGTGGTGGCGGGCTATGAAAGGCTGGGCGGCCTCGGCTTCCAGGACAACGTGGTGGTGCTGGGCGCCGGGCCGGTCGGTCTGTATTCGGCGCTGATGGCTGCCGAGAGCGGCGCGCGCGAGGTGATCGTGGTCGGCGCCCCGGCGCGCCGGCTTGCGCTCGCCCGCAAGTGGGGCGCGGCGCATGTGATCGACATCGACGAGATGCGCGATCCAGCCGAGCGCCAGCGCGCCATCCTGGCTCTGACGGGCGGGCGCGGGCCCGAAGTCGTGGTCGAATGCTCGGGCGTACCGGCGGCATTCAACGAAGGCCTGGAGATGATTCAGAAGGGCGGCCGGTTCCTGGTCATGGGCCAGACCTCGGCGAACACCTTGCCCGTCGCGCCGGGCATCATCACCGGAAAGGGGTTGACGGTCATCGGCAGCGTCTCGGCGTCGATTCCCCACTTCTACAAGGCGCTGCAGTTCGTGAAGACGCGGCGGGCCAAGTACCCGTTGGCGGAACTCGTCACGACCCGCTATCCGCTGGATCGGGTGAACGACGCGCTGGCGGCCATGGCGGCGGGGCGCGAGATCAAGCCGGTGATCGACAACCGTTCGCCGGCGGAGATCGAAGAGTCGCTCGCGCGCGGCGCGCTTGCCTGACGCGGCACGGTGCCGCGCGGGCGTCCCCCCTCACCACAGTCCAAGGAGTGCATCCCATGACCAAGGTCCTGAAGCAGCTGCTGCTGGCCGCGACAATGAGTCTGCTTGCCTGGCTTCCCGCCGGGCACGCCGCCGACAAGCCGATCACGCTCGAGTTTTCGAGCTTTCTGCCTGCGCAGGAGAAGCTCAGCCTCATGCTGCAGGAATGGTGCCGTGAGGCGGAGAAACGCACGGGCGGCCGCGTCAAGATCAACTATCACCCGGGCTCGACGCTCACGCCGCCTCCGCAGACCTACGATTCGGTCGTGAAGGACATCATCGATCTCGGCTTCGGGCCTCTGGGGGCCAGCAGCGGGCGCTTTCCGCTGATGGAAGTGCTCGACCTGCCGCTCGGCCTGACGAGCTCGGCCTCGGCCTCGGCGCTGTCCAACGAGCTGGTGCGGCACTTCAATCCGCGAGAGCTGCAGGATGTGAAGGTGCTGTTCATGACCTCGTCGCCGCCGGCCTATATCCAGTCGCGCAAGCCGCTGAAGTCGCTCAAGGACCTGCAAGGTGTCAAGCTGCGCGCGTTGGGCGGCACCACCGTGAAGGTGATCCAGGCGCTGGGCGCCGTGCCGGTCGGGGTCCCGACCAACGACGTCTACGACGCGCTGTCCAAGGGCGTGGTCGAGGGCGCGCCGGTGATCCACGACGCGCTGGTCGCATTCAAGTGGGGGGACTCGCTGAAGCACACCACGCTGAACGTGCGCACTTCATACACCAATAACGGCTACTTCGTGATGAACAAGAAGCGTTGGGCCAGCCTGCCACCGGACGTGAAGAAGATCTTCGAGACGCTGTCCGAGGAATACAGCGGCAAGCTCGCGATGCTGTGGGACCAGAAGGAAGCGGAGGCGACCGCGCTCATGAAGAGCGGCGGGCACACCACGCATACGCTCGATGCCAGCGAGGAGGAGGCCTGGTTCCGCAAAGTGACACCCGTCTTCGACGAGTACGTCAAGGACAAGGCCGCCAAGGGGCTGCCAGCCGCCGAGGCGCTGGCATTCAGCCGCGAGTGGATCAGGAAAAATCAGAAGTAGTGCCCGGTTCGCCGCAGATGCGCACTGACGCCGTGATGAACCCTGGATACGCGCCGGGACGAGCACCGTGAAGCACACACGATGGCGAGGCATCATCGGCGGCATAGCCGCCGGCTCCGAGGCGACGGCCGGATTGACGATGCTGTTCATGATGCTGCTGACAGGAGCCGACATCGTCGGGCGCCTGATCGGCCGGCCGATCCCCGGGACTTATGAACTGGTGTCCTTTGCCGGGGGCGTGATCGCCGGGTTGGCGATGCCGGCGACCGCGCTGGCGCGGGCCCATGTGGTCGTCGACCTGATGACGGCCAATCTGTCGGCCCGCGCGTCGCGCTGGGTGCAGCGGGCCACGCGCGCGACGGGTATCGCGGTGCTGGGCGTGATGACCTGGGGCATCGTCGGCGTCGGCAACGACCTGCGAGGCTCCGGGGAAGTCAGTGCGGTGCTGGCGCTGCCTTTTTACCCGGTGGCCTATGGGATGGCCTGCGCCTTTTTCGTGTCGGCCTTGGCGATGCTGGCCGCGGGTGCGGCGGCGGGGAGCGGTCGAGATGAGTGATGTCGTCGTGGGATGCGGCGCGCTGGTCGTGCTGCTGCTTCTGTTCATGACGGGCATCGAGCTGGCTTTCGCGATGGCGCTGGTCGGCTTCGCCGGCGTGGCCTATTTCCGTTCTTTCGACGCCGCGTTGAACCTGCTGGCGAAGGACTTCTTCGACGTCTTCACGTCCTACGGGTTCACGGTGATCCC